>DKYZ01000140.1 GCA_002493515.1 Porphyromonadaceae bacterium UBA7087
TCATCCGCGCCTGGGTTTTCCAGCTGGCCAGGGAGCGGGGAAGCCGGGATGAGGAAGCCGCGGAGTCGTCAAATGTTGATTAGCAGGGTCTCAAGCCAGATTACGGCCATGCCGCAGAGATAGCCGAGCAGGGCGAGCCATGTGATATGTTTCACATACCACATGAAAGGAATTTTCTCTATGCCCATGGCCACTACTCCCGCCGCGCTGCCGATTATCAGCATCGAGCCGCCGACGCCGGCGCAGAACGTGAGCAGATGCCAGAACAGACCGTCTTCTACAAACAGCGACATGTATGAGGGGTCGGCCGCCGTGGCTATGGCCGCCTCGTTGGCTACCGGATACATCTCCATGCAGGCGGCCACAAGGGGCACGTTGTCGACAATCGATGACAGGACGCCGATTATGCCGTTGATGACGTATACCTCATGGAAAGTCTCGTTGAGCCACGCAGCGAGGCTGGCGAGGATGCCCGCCTGTCCGAGGGCCGCTACCGCCATAAGGATTCCGAGGAAGAAGAGGATGGTCGACATGTCGATGTTGCGCATCACCTGCGATATCCTTCCCTCTATCTTTCCGTCAAGCTCGTAATGGCGCACGATCAGCTCTGTCAGCAGCCACAGGGCGCCGAGGGAGATGAGGATGCCCATGTAGGGGGGAAGATGTGTGGCGGCCTTGAAGACCGGCACGAAGAGAAGTCCTGCCACTCCGCATATGAGGATGAGCACAGACAGTCCGTGGTGGTGCACCTCCAGGTCGTAGCCTGTGCGGCGGTCCTGGCTGTTGAGAGGCTCCACCGCGGAGGCCGGTATCATATGCGATGCTATCATGGTAGGCACCAGAACGGATACGAGCGACGGAATGAGAAGGTTGGCGATGAGGTCGGCCGACGATACATAGTTTTTCATCCACAGCATGATGGTGGTGATGTCGCCGATGGGCGACCAGGCGCCTCCTGCGTTGGCCGCGAGCACGATCACGCAGGCGAATATCCAGCGCTCTTTCTGGTCGGCGAGCATTCGCCTGAGCATCATCACCATGATGATGGTGGTGGTCATGTTGTCGAGGATGGCCGACATGAAGAAGGCCACGAGCACGAGGATCCACATCAGCTTGCGCTTGTCGGAGGCATGGATGCGCTGCACCAGGATGTTGAATCCGCCGTAGCGGTCGATAAGCTCCACGATGGTCATGGCTCCGATGAGGAAGACCACGATCTCGCAGGTGTCTCCCAGGGCAATGACCATGTCTTCCGTAAGGTTGGGATCATGGCCGTTGACGGCATAGACAGCCCACAGCAGACCGCACATTATCAGTGCGAAAGTGGCTTTGTTGACTCCGAGGAGATGTTCGCAGGCTATCATGAGATAGCCCAGGATGAAAATGATTAATAAGGCGGTAATCATTTCTTGAGATGTGAGTTTTTAATGGTTGGTTGTGATTATGGTTGTGATTTAAGGTCAGTGTCTTTCATGACGGTCCCTGAGCCGGGCACGGCACGTCAATTCAATATAAAAATCTCCAAAAATCAGATGACTGACTGATGGAGATTCATAAAATGGGTTGTCCTACCCGGATTCGAACCAGGACAAGCAGAACCAAAAACTGCGGTGCTGCCATTACACCATAGGACAATCCGCATCCACAAAAGCGCGCGGGGCGCTTCTCGAAGATGCGGCAAAGTTAGCCAATAATTTGGAAATGCGCAAATATTATTGTTATATTTGTGGGGAAATTGCAGAGCCGGCCCGATGTCGCGCTGACTCTCCGGCCTGTCTCACGGGCGATTACCGTCCACTATAAAATTATGATATTATGAAGAAAGGTTTTATCTACCTGGCTCTGGCGGCCATGATGCCGCTCGCAGCCTGCTCCCCGAAGGGAGACACTCAGAAGAAGGAGGCGGAGGCTGCCGCCGACGAGGCTTTCTATGCCGCGCAGCCTGTGGGCAGCGGCGAATACAGGGCGGTGTCGTTTCAGGACGGCGACCTGCGCAGCGACCGCAACCGTTTCGACGGCCGTGTGATCATGGCCCTGAGTCCCGACAATTCGGGTATATACATCTATGAGAACGGCAACCGCACCAACTTCAAGGCCACGATCACGCTATCGAAGCCGTTCGAGAAGAAAGACAGCGTCTTTGTGGCGGTCGACAAGAAGAACAATCCGGTGATGGTGATTCCGGGAACGGAAAACGATACTCTCATGTTCGTACGCCGCGATACGGTCACTACTAAAGTGGCGTTTGAGCGTCAGGCCATAACAGAGCTTACCGCAGGCAACGCCTGGTCGCGCATCTCCGAGAAAATCAAGGAGTAGAATGTCGGCTGAGGCCGTATACATACAATACGCCCGTGAATCTCGAGACTCACGGGCGCATTGTATGTATACGGCTGTCTGTTCAGCGTCGGTCTCTTATGGGCATTTTTACGGTTGACCCCGGAGCGGGTATGGCCTTCATGCGCGGAGCCCCCTCGGCTTCCTTCTTGTCAGCTGCGGCTTTGACATCCTTGTCGGTATCGGCTGCCTGTGCCGACGGAGTGTCCAGGTTGGCCTTGATGGTGAGGATGATCACGGCGTCGGGCTCAACACCCATGCGCTCGGAGCGTCCGCTGAAGAGGGCGTAGCCCGTAGTGGCGAATCTCTTGGTCTCGCCGTTGGTCATCGAGCGGTATGCCTCTGAGAATACCGGGCCCATGTAGCGGTCGCCTACGGAGACCTCCGTAGGAAGGGGAAGCGCCAGTTCCTGACCCTGCTCGTCGGTGGCGGTGATGCTGACTTTCAGTTTGTCGCCCTCCTTGAGCTTGACGGTATCCCCCTTGCTGACAACCTCTCCGTAGAGGTCATTGGAGATTTTCTGCATCTTCAGCTTCTTCTGGGCTGTCTCCAGATTGCTGGCCGCCTGCTTGCGGTTGTATTCCTCGCGCTCCTGGTTGAGACGACCCATGATGGCGTAGAACTCCTTCTGGGCTTCCTCGACATTGACGGCACTGTCAGACTGCAGGCCGGCCTGCATGCTCTCCACGAGCACTTTCGGGTTGAGCTGCATATTGTAGTCCTCGTCAAACTGGAATATGTTCATTGCCATCTGGATGCCCTGGAACACACCCTGGTTGTATGCGTCGTCGCCGCTTCTGACGGCGTTCATGCCGGCCTGGATTCCGCGCATGTAGTCGCGGCGTGCCTGCTCGCTGAGGAAAGTGGTGTCACGCTCGGCTGCACGCCAATAGTCGGCGGCCTGGCGCTGTCCGAAATAGTAGAGAAGGGAGTCGCCGGCGTTGGCGTTCTTGATTTCGCCGAGCTGGCGTCCGTCGCCTCCCTGCGAGCAGGATGCCAGAGTGAGGGCTGCTGCTCCGCAAAGTAGAATTGATTTCAGATTCATCTTTAGGTATATGATATTGTTACTTGATGTCTTGCGCCTTTTCGGCGTTCTGGGTGGAGTCGTCGGCCATACGCTCCGGATGTGACGCGGTGTCGGTGGGAGCGGAGTCGATGACGCATTCTATGGTCTCTCCGGTCGGCTCCATGTTGGATGCCCTGCGCCCCTGGCAGGCGCCCAGGCTCAAAAGCAGAACGGCGCACCCACAGATCAATACTGCGGGGCGCTGTGTGAATTTGCGTGTCATATGCTTACTGCTGAACGTTGCCGGGCTGAACCTCGATGAGCTGCACCTCGAAAATAAGCGGCGCGTCAGGCGGAATCGTGCCGGGAATGCCGTTGGGGCCGTATGCCAGATTGGAGGGGATGTAGAATACGGCTGTGGAGCCGGTCTGCATCAGCTGCAGCCCCTCTGTCCATCCGGGTATCACCTGGTTGAGCGGGAATGTCGTGGGCTCGCCACGCTGGATGGAGCTGTCGAAGACAGTGCCGTCGGTGAGCATTCCGGTGTAGTGTACTGTCACGTTGTTGGTGGCTTTGGGCGATGTGCCTTCGCCTTTGGAGACAATGGCATACTTCAGTCCGCTTGCTGTCACGGCGTAGGTCGAGTCGGTGGCCGTCTCTCCCTTTTTGGCGTCGTCGGTGAAGAACGCTGCGTTGTATTTTGCGAGAATCGAGTCGGGAGCCTCTGTCTCGGTTTCCTCCATCACGGCGCTTACCATGCTGTCAACTGCTGCAGAGTCGGCTGTTTTCTCTTTGTTGCCCGAGCATGATGCCATGCCGAGGACTACGGCCGCGAGGGCGGCCACATAGATTTTCTTCATTTTAAGTTTATGGTTATTTCTTTATTACCTTGATAAGTTCCACATCGAAGATGAGTGTGGCGTGGGGAGGAATGGCGCCCTGGATTCCGTTGGGGCCGTAAGCCAGGTCAGAGGGGATGTAGAAACGGTATTTTCCACCTTCCTTCATGAGCTGCACGCCCTCTGTCCATCCGGGGATGACGCGGTTGAGGGGGAATGTGGCGGGCTCGCCGCGGCTTACGCTGCTGTCGAACACTGTTCCGTCGAGAAGTTTGCCGGTGTAGTGTACGGTCACCTCGTCCTCGGCTGTAGGCTGTGCGCCGGTGCCCTCTTTCTCCACCTCATACTGGAGGCCGGAGGCCGTTGTGATGACGTTCTCTTTCTTTCCGTTCTCCTCCAGGAATTTCTTTCCCACACTCTGGGCGGCCTCGGCGGCCTTGCGTGAGAGTTCCTCGAGATATTCTGTGATTATTTTCTGGGCTTCCTGGGCTTCCATCTCTGTCGGGAGGTCTTCGAAGGATGCTTTCAATGCGCGGTCGAAATCATCATATCTGAGGTCTGTCAGACCCATGCCTCTGAGCTGCTTGCCGATGGCGATGCCCCAGGCGTAACTTAACTGATCCATTTTTTCGGTTATATTTTTCTGTTTTAAACTATTGCTCTTATGGTTATAACGCTTATGCGCCTGAATTGTTATCCGTCAGGGTCGATTCAGAGTCCGTAGGCTCTCTTGATGCGGGGCAGGACGCGGGGCCAGGCGAGGGTGTCGCGGAATGTGGCGAGGGCGGCTGCGCCCATGCGCAGCCGCAGCTCGCGGTCGGAAGCGAGATGGCGCATCGCGTCGGCGAGGGCTCCGGCGTCGGATGCCGGCACCAGAAATGCCTCGCGGCCGTCGGTGAGATATTCCTTCTGCGCACCGTTGGCTGTGGTGACGTGCGGCCGGCCGCTGGCCATGTATTCCAGGTTGGCCAGTCCGAATGCCTCCTCCTTCACGGAAGGGAGCACGCCGAAATGGCAGCCTCCGATGATGTCGAGCGGGCGCTTGGTGTGTTTGTGCCAGTCGATCATATCCATCACCTCCCTGGTCAGGGCGCGCCGGCGCAGCGAGTCGACATAATCCGGCTGGCCGGTACCCACGATTTTCAACCTTATCTTGGTGCGTTTCAGAAGCGACATGGCGTCGATGAGGACCTCCAGACCCTTGCCGGGAATAAGCGGGCCGTGAAACATTGCCGTCACGGGACCGCGCTCCGGCTCGGGAAGCGGCTCAGACGACTCGATATAGAGGCTGTTGAAGATCACGTGCATCCTGTCGGCCGGAAAGGGGAGCCTGCGTCCGTGCCACGTGTCGAGAAAACGGCGCTGGGCCGTCTCCGATACGAAAATCTGTGCGTCGGTATTGCGGTAGATACGTCTGAAGAGGCGGTTGTCGCGGCCGCGTCTGACGCTGTGGCGCGTAGACACTACCCTTATGTCTTTCCTTCTCGCCAGTTTCTTGGCTAGGAGCACGGTGAAGATGTCGCGGTAATGATGGGCATGGAAAATCACGGACCCTTCCGGAAGCGTCTTCATGTATTTTGCCATAGAGACAGCCGAGGAAGGGTCGAAAAATCCGTGCAGGGGGGCATGGTGGAGCTCCACGCCCGCCTCACGGAAAAGAGTGTCTACTCCGCGGGCGTCGCGTGTGAACGCCGCCACACGCCATCCCTCGTCGATAAAGGAGCGGCATATGTCGAGCGTATACCGCTCGATGCCGCTCCATCTGTTGGATGACAGTATGTGTACGAGAACTCCCTTGCAGCCCATGACGCGTTAGGAGAATGGAATCAGTTGGCGGCCAGCATCACGCTTATGTCAACGCTCGGGAGGCTCAGGTAAGAGCCTATGAGCTTGTCGACAAGCTTGCCACGGTAGGTCACGATGCCACACTGCACGCCTGTCGTAGTGGCGATCATGCCGTCGAAACCACCCTTTATAGACAGTTCGTCGAAGAAATTCACCAGGCAGTTGCTCAGGGCCATGGCGACCGTGCGGGGCACCGATACCGACGGATGCGACTCTTCCAGGTTGAGGACGTAGACGCTGTCCTTGAGGGCCACCGAAAGATTCTTGGGGAAATCGAACGGACGTGTGCAGGTGCCGATTATTATGACGTCGGCGGTCTTTACCTTGTTGAACAGCACGCGGGGATGTATGGCGATTGTGTTGAGCTGGTCGCCGCAGAGTTGTTTCGCAACCTGGAGGGCTGATATGTCGTTGTTCATCAGGGTGACGTAGGCTCCGGCGCCAAGGGCGGCTTTCGCGGCTGAGAATACGTCGGTGCCGTCGCCTATGATGAGCACCTCGCAGGGGTTGATGCCGGCGACCCCGGCCAGAAGGACTCCCTTTCCGCCTCCGAGATATGAGAGGTAATCCTCGGCATACAGGATGGCGCAGCGTCCGTCAATCTCGTCGATTATGTTGGCGAAGACAGGCTCGTCGTTGTGGCTGTACATGTTGTCGAAACATCCCAGCGTGATGTGGCGCTCAAGAAGGGCCTTTACGGCTCCGGTCTCGAACAGGTCGCTCCCCATCATGCAGAGCAACACGGTGTTGCGGCGCATCTTGTTGAGATCCTTCGGCTTCAGGGGTAGGTATGAGAGCACGATGTCTGCCTGGAGGGCCTCCTCGCGAGTGGTTATCTTGACGTCAAACTCCGCATATGCGTCATCGGTGAAGGATATGTCGACTGCCGCGCCGCTCTCCATCATTATGTGGTAGCCGGCCGAGGTAAGCAGCCCGCAGGCCTCTGGGGTGAGCAGGAAACGGGTCTCGTCGCTGTCGGAATAGTTTCCTACGAGGCCTATGGTGTATCTGCCTTTGTTGAAATCCGCGTTGAGAAGCTGTTCCTGTGTCTCAACGACGGGCGATGTCTTTTTATCAGTCATGGTGTAAAAGATTATGACTTCCCGTCGGTGTGGAATCCACCGGGATCCCACACCCGGAGAGCTGATTATCTCCCAAAAGTAGTAAATAAGATCCGAATCACCAAATAAAACGGTTAACGTCTTCTCTTTTTCGATGATTTCTTTTTGCTTCCTTTGGATTTTTTCGACTTTCTGGACTTTGCAGAGCCCTTTTTCGCCTTTGCGGAAGCTTTGCTGTATTTAGTCCCTTTCACGGGCACTTTCAGTGTCTGTCCCGGCTGGAGACTGGTGCCTTTGACGCCGTTGGCATTCCTCAGGGCCTCGACGGTGGTGCCGTATTTCTTGGCGATAACATACAGGCTCTCTCCGCTCTTGACCTTATGTGTGGTGGTCTGTTGCTGCTTCTGCTTCTGTCTGGGCGAGGATTTGGTCGCGGTGTTGCGCCGTGCCGGACGCTGGGCGGTGACGTAGTCCTGGTCGCCGTTGTCGGATGATGTGTCGGTCATGGGGGCGCGGTGGGTGCCGAGCACGGCCAGATCGGTTGTGGCTGTCGTCGTTATCTTCAGCTGCTGCCCGACCCTGACGGCATTGCGCCGGAGGTTGTTGTTCTTACGTATCTCGGCAGCCGTGACGTCATATTTCTCGGCAATCGAGGCCAGTGTCTCCCCGGCGGCCACCTTATGGACTATGACAGAGCTTTTCCCTCCTGCCGCCACCATGCCGACCTCGTCTTCCTGGGTCTGGACATCGAAGGCGTCGTCCTCGACAGCGAGCATGGCGTCGCCGGGCACCTCTCCCGGCTCCACGACATCTCGTCTCTGGTATTTATCGGATTCGAAGCCCTTTATCTCATCCTCGCTCATAAGGTAGGCATGGATCTGCTGCGAGGGAAGGATAAGGGTGTAGGGGGTGTCGGGCGTGCCCGGGATTATGTCGGCGCGGAACTGCGGATTGAGTATGCGCAGCTCCTCGATAGGGATGTTGAGCACGCTCGATATCTGGTTGAAATGCACCCGGTCGGTTATATGGATCGTGTCTGTCACAAGAGGTTTCACGGGGAGCACTGCGGAAATGTTGTGGTCGGCATGATGGCTCATCACGTAGTTGGCGGCGATGAACATCGGGACGTATCCGCGTGTCTCTGCCGGGAGGTAATAGTAGATACCCCAGAAGTCATGGCTTTTGGGGTCGCCTCCGGCGCGCCGCAGCGCTTTGTTGACTGTGCCGGGGCCGCAGTTGTAGGCGGCGATCGCGAGCGACCAGTCGCCGTATGTGTCGTACAGATCCTTGAGATATCCGGCGGCAGCCTGGGAAGCGGCATAGGGGTCGCGTCGCTCGTCGACAAGCGACGTCACCTCAAGCCCGAGCCCTTTGGCCGTGCCGAGCATTATCTGCCACAGGCCGGTGGCTCCGTGACGCGAGACGGCGTTGGGGTCGAGTCCAGACTCGATGACGGGAAGATATTTCAGCTCAAGAGGGAGGCCGCGCTCCTCAAGCACCTGCTCGAAGACCGGCATGTAGTAGAGCCCCAGACCGAGGGTGGCCGCTACCTGCGGACGCGCCTTCTGGGTGTAGCGGTCGATATACTGGCGCACGACCTGGTTGAAGGGCATCTCTATGATTGTGGGCAGTTCCCTGAGACGCTTTATGATGGTGTCGTCGGAGGTGGGGCGGTCTCCCATCTCCTCATATCTGCGGTCGGTGGCGGTATAGTTTTTCATATACCATCCCTCAAGTATCTTCTGGGTGTCGGCCTCGAAGCTTTCGGGATATATCACGGCCTCGTCGGTGATGCTGGTCTTGACGTCAAGCACGTTTGGCTTGGCCTCTTTCCTGGCCGTGGCGGACATGGCGGCCAGCGCGCATAGGGTTATTATAAACAGTTTCTTCATGTCGGTGAAAGGTGAAAGGATGGGAGGTTAGAAATTGAATGCCCAGTTTAGCCCGAATGCGGGTCGCGGGTCGGAGGGGGCCCGCAGCATTGTCGGAGCCACGTCCATCGACACGTTGGGCGAGATGTCGAAATGAGAGAGGGAAGCGTCGACGTAGGCATCGACCATGCAGAGCAGGTAGAGCCCAACGAGGCATATTATGCAGAGATCGCGGTTGCGCCGGTAATAGTCGCGCCGCGAGCGCATCAGGTTGGTCAGCCATGACTTGTCGAGCTCCGACTCCGAAGTCGTCGGAGGGAAAAAGTTCATGTAGCTGTTTGTCTGCGGGTCGTTGTCGGTGAGGTCGCGGTATGCCTGGGTGTATTCCCGGAGCTGGTTGTTGTTCCAGTTGGTGCCGTATCCTATGCCCATGAATCCTCCTACGATGATGGGCAGTTTCCAGTAGCGCCGGTTGTAGACCTGCCCGAGTCCGGGAAAAAGGGCTGACAGCCATACGGCGCGGGTGGGGGATGGGTTGAACGGGATTTTTCCGTCGAGACCGTATGGGGAGTTCTCGTCGGTCACTACCGTCGGCACGGTGTCGTTCTCCAGCGAGTAGGATGTCTCGGGCTCACGAGCAAGAATCTCGGCGTCAAGATAAGCCGTGCTGTCGTTGGGGACGGCGGTCGGCTCAGTGCGCCCGGCGCGCATGTAGCTCGCTGCCAGGTCGAAGGGGGAGAGCATGAGCAGGCACATGGCCGCTATCAGAAAGCGGCTCGCACCCGTGAGACGTATCCCGCGATCGTCGGAAGTCTGCCAGCGGTATGCCATGCTCAGTGTCTTATTTTGTCGAAGAGCTCAATCAGACGGTCGAGCTCCTCGTCGGAGTTGAATTTCAGTGTTATGCTCCCCTTGCCGTCGGCCTTGCTACTGAATTTAACAGGGGAGGGGAAAAATCCGTCGAGCTCCTTGGTGAAGAAGCCTTCGGCGCGGCGTGTGTGTTCGCTTGGGGCGGCCTTGGGGGCAGACGGGTTAGGAGTGTCGGCATTGTCTTCCTGGATTTCACGCGCCAGTTCCTCCACCTTTCTCACGGTCAGTTCCTCTTTAAGGATGCGGTTGTAGAGCTTCAGCTGCAGCTTGGGGTCGGAGACCGACACCAGGGCGCGTGCGTGCCCCATGTCGAGTTTCCTGTCGCGCAGGCCGATCTGTATCTCGGCAGGGAGCTTAAGCAGTCGGAGATGATTGGAGATTGTGGCTCGTTTCTTCCCGAGGCGCTCGCTGAGGCGGTCTTGCGTCAGATGGTAGGTGTCGATGAGTTTGCGGAAAGCGAGCGCCACTTCTATTGCGTTGAGGTCCTCGCGCTGGATGTTCTCGATGAGCGCCATCTCGGTCACTTCGGAATCGGATGCCGTCCTGACGTATGCCGGGAGCGACATGAGGCCGGCCATGCGCGCGGCGCGCCAGCGGCGTTCGCCGGCGATTATCTGGTAGGTGCCGTCGTCGGCCACACGCAGCGAGAGCGGCTGTATCACCCCGAGCTCCCTGATCGAGGCCGCGAGCTCCTCCAGGCTTTCCTGGCTGAAATTGCGTCTCGGCTGGTCGGGGTTGGGATGGATGAGGTCGATGTCTATTTCGTTGATCGCGCTTGAGCCGTCGGTCTGTATGTCGCCCATGGATATGAGCGAGTCAAGTCCGCGTCCGAGTGCATTTCGTTTCGGTGTCATTCAATCTTGGGTTGATGGTTATTTTTTGCGGCGTCCCTTGGCTATGAGTTCCTTGGCGAGCTGTCCGTAGGCTATCGCTCCGCGGCTGTCTGGGTCGTAGAGCACCACCGGCATACCGTGGCTCGGCGACTCCGAGAGCTTGATGTTGCGGGGAATGACCGTGGTGAACACCATGTCGCCGAAATGGCCTTTCAGCTCCTCGAAAATCTGGTTTGCCAGACGCAGGCGCGCGTCATACATCGTCAGCAGGAAGCCCTCTATCTCAAGTGTGGGCTTCAGACGGCTCTTTATGATGCGTATGGTGTTGAGGAGCTGGGAGATTCCCTCAAGGGCGAAATATTCGGCCTGCACCGGTATTATCACCGAGTCGGCGGCTGTCAGGGCGTTGACGGTGATTATGCCCAGCGACGGGCTGCAGTCGATAAGAATATAGTCGTAGTTGTCGCGGAGCGGGGAGAGAACCCTGCTGAGCGAGCGTTCCCGGTCAGGGCGCTTCATTAGCTCTATCTCGGCTCCCACCAGGTCGATGTGGGAACTTATGAGGTCGAGACCCTTGATGACGGTCGGTGTCACTGCCTTCAGGGGGTCGATGCCGTCTACAAGACATTCGTAGACAGTGGCCGGCGCCTCCTCCGGATTCACTCCCATGCCGGATGTGGCGTTGGCCTGGGGGTCGGCGTCGACGAGAAGCGTTTTTTTCCCTTCGAGAGCCAGACAGGACCCGAGGTTAAAAGCCGTAGTGGTCTTGCCCACACCACCTTTCTGATTGGCTATAGCTATGATTTTACCCATTTGTATTCTCCTCTCTGTTGCTTTGAAGCTGCAAAGTAAGATATTTTTACAGACAATTCACAATTTTTTGTATTAAAGTCTCTTAAAAAACGCATAAAGGACGCCATAATTGCCCATTATACCTTTTTAAAACCCGCGACGGCCGCGAACTCGGACTCCTTGCGCCGCGCCGCGCGCCTGAATGCCGCCCGGAACAGCAGGGCCGCGCAGAGCAGAGCGCCGGTGAAGCTGTAGTAGACGCCTACGTTGCCCATGTCGGCCACTACCGCCAGACACATCATCAGGGGTATGCCCACGGCTATGTAGCTTACCAGTGATATCCAGAGGAGCGGTTTCACTTCCGAAGTGCCCCTCAGGGCATTGGCGTAGGTGAGTTGGGCGGCGTCAAGATATTGATAGATCACCAGGGGCACGATAAGCGTCACGGCACTGGCCGTCACCCCCTCGTCGGGGCTGAAGAGATGTACGAGCTGACGCGTAGCGAAAATGAAGAGCAGCGAGGCTGCCGTGGCCAGGACTATGTTGATGCGCATGCCGGCTGCCGCCGAGCGCCGTATCCCCTCGACGTCGCGGGCCCCCGTGCAGTTGGCCACACGGACGGATGTGGCTACGCCGAAGCTTATGTAGGTCATGAAGCCGAGCTGCGAGATGGTGTTTATCACCTGGTAGGCGGCGAGCTGCACCTTGCCGAACCATCCGCTTGTGATTGCGCCGAGCGACCATAGCCCGCATTCCACTCCATTCTGTATCATAACGGGGTATGAGGTGGTCCACATCTCGCGTCGGAGCGAGGCTCCGGCGGGCTGGAGAGCCCCTTCGTAATATGGCCGGTAGCGTCTGCGCAGGCGTATGACGGCGAGTATGGCGAGCGCGGAGAGGACGCGCGTCACAAGGGTGCTTATGCCTGCGCCTGTCAGCCCGAGCTCAGGGCAGCCCCAATGGCCGAATATCAACAGCCAGTTGCCACCGATGTTGAGCACGTCTCCCGCGAGGATTATCCACATCGGGGTGGCGGTGTCGGTGGTGGCGTTAGCGGTCTGCTGGCAGCAGTTGAACACCGACATCGGAAGCAACGTACACAATATTATCAGGTAGTAGCTGCGGATGAGGGGGAGCAGCTCTGCATCCTGGCCGAAATGGTCGAGGAAGAAAAAGATAGTGCCCATAATGGCCGTGAAGCCGAGCGATACGAGGGCGTTGAGCTGCAGCCCCGCGCGCATCATGCGTCCGGCCTCCCGTTTCTCTCCTCGGCCGTAGAGGGCTCCTACGAGCGGGGTCATGCCGGCGGCGAAACCTATCTGCATCACGATCGCCACCATGAAGATGTTGTTGACGAAGGCAGCCGCTGCAAGTTCGTCAAGACCGTAGGCGCCCACCATCATCGTGTCGGCGAAGCTGACGACGATGATGCCCACCTGCGTGACAAGCACAGGCAGACCCAGCGAGAGCAGACGGCGTATCTCAGCGCCATAACCTCCGGCCATTTTCCTTTTTAGCGACGCTCCGGCGTCGTGAAGCTGTTTCATAGTGCAAAATTACTCAAAAATCCGTTCATGACAAAACCGGGAGTGAAGGAGAGGAAGAGCTGACGCGAGGATGAATCCTCGCGCACAAGACATTTGGCTGACCGCCTTAATGGACGCAGGAAGATGATGGAGAGAAGATGATAGAGAGAAAGAAAATGATAGAGAGAAAGAAGATGATAAAGAGAAGAGGGGCTGAGGGGAGAGGCTGGAAAGGGTTTGTGTAGGCGGTCAGCCCAAATTGTCGTGTGCGAGGGGATTCATCCCCGAAACGGGGGGTGTGAGGGAATTTATCCCCGAAATGCAGGGAGAAGGGAAATGAGGCGGGCGACGCTTGCGGAGATGCCGCGGCGGTCCTCGAGATCGTCGGAGGGGAACTGGAGGTTGGCTTGGCTGTAATGGGGCTCGCGCTCGGCCTGGCGAGTGGTGATGATGGCTCGTATCTCGTCGTCGCTGCGGCCTGCCAGGAGCGGGCGGCGCTCGCGGTGACGCGTGAGCCGCCGCAACAGGCATTCGTCGGTGGCGCGGAGCCAGACGGTCGTGCCCCGCGAGTTCATATACGCCAAGTTGTCGTCATGACAGGGTGTGCCGCCTCCGCACGATACGACCACATCATCAAACTCTCCCGCCTCCCGGAGCATTGAGCTCTCTATGCGGCGGAACTCATCCTCGCCACGTTCGGCGAAGAGTTGAGGAACCGTCCTGCGGAACCGCTGCTCGATATAGAAATCCAGGTCGATGAAATCCCATCCGAGTTCCTTGGCCAACGCCCTTCCCAGCGTCGATTTTCCGCATCCCATAAATCCCACTAAAAAAATAGGTTGTGCCATCTCTTATCATTAATCACTTATCATTAATCACTTATCGTTAATCACTT
>DKYZ01000005.1 GCA_002493515.1 Porphyromonadaceae bacterium UBA7087
CCGATTATTCCGATGACTCCGATTATTCCGATTATCGGAGGAATCGGAGTCATCGGAATAATCGGAGTTATCTTCTTACTGTTAATCATCGTTAACAAATGTCAAGCTATCAAAACAAAATCCGTTGAATTTTGTTAAATATGCAAGGTTTGGAGCAAAATAAGCAAAATAGAAGTTAAATGTTAATTTGTTAATTAACATTTATTAAAATCGACGCGAAAACTTGCAGAGCGAAAATAAATGCTTATATTTGCCGGACTTGATTTAAAGGCCTCCTGAAAAACTCATCCTCCCAGGCAGTCTGACCATATGAGGGCGCCGGCGGCGCCCTCGCAGGAAAGGCAGTTAGGGGTGTTTTTGTGTCAAAGTCAAAATGACCCATTGTCCCGGAGGGGATAATTGGATAGCAAAAAGAAACCAAATAACCAAAATGTAAAACTAAATTTATTCTTGCATGAGACAGATCTGTTTTCATCTGAATCGGAAGTTATTCCTGTCGGTGGCTATGCTGCTGATAGCGGTGCTTCCGGCTTTGGCCCAGAAGATTACCGTGCGCGGCACGGTGGTCGACGAGACCGGAGAGCCGCTCATCGGCGCTACGGTCATGGAAAAGGGTACATCCACAGGTACGGCGACCGACCTGGACGGCAACTTCGAGCTCAGTGTGGATCCCAAGTCCACTCTGACGGTAAGCTACATCGGTTATGACCCGATGGACGTTCCGGTCAACGGCCAGACTAACCTTCACATCGTGCTGAAGGAGAACGCCACGATGCTTGCCGAAACCGTCGTCATCGGTTACGGTAGCGTCAAGAAGAGTGACGCCACCGGCTCGGTGGCTCTCGTTACTCCTGACGAAATCGAGGCTGGTATCTCGACATCCGCTCAGGATCTTCTTACTGGCGCAAGCCCTGGTGTGGTTGTAACTCCTGACGGTGGTAAGCCCCAGGGCGGCGGTACCATTCGTATCCGTGGTGGTGCTTCTCTGAATGCATCTAATGATCCTCTTATCGTATTGGACGGTGTGCCCCTGGTCACAAATGACAATATAGAGGGTATGGGTAACCCCCTTGCAATGATTGCTCCTGACAATATCGAGAGCATGACTATCCTCAAGGACGCCTCCGCCACAGCCATTTATGGTTCGCGTGCTTCTAACGGTGTCATCATCATCACGACAAAGAAGGGAAAGAGCGGTCGTCCGCAGGTGAATTTCTCTGCAAGCGTGAGAGTAGACACAGCCCGCAAGACCTGGGGAGTCATGAATGCCAATGAATTCAGCCAGACTATCCGCGATTACTGGGGAGAAGATTCCGAGGCTGCTGCTGCTCTTGGAACAGCAGACACCAACTGGCAGAAGGAAGTGCTCCGCACTACCGTTTCCCAGGACTATAACCTCAGC
This sequence comes from Porphyromonadaceae bacterium UBA7087, assembly GCA_002493515.1. GTDB lineage: Bacteria > Bacteroidota > Bacteroidia > Bacteroidales > Muribaculaceae > Lepagella. The sequence continues at coordinate 1,403 of DKYZ01000005.1, forward strand.
GTAGGCGGTACTGTAGGTTTCCTTCCTTACCGTGTCAGCGCTTCCTATACCGACAGCGAGGGTATTCTCAAGGAGAGCAGCATGAAGCGTGTCACCGCAGGATTCAACCTCAACCCGAAGTTCTTTAACGGCCTGCTTCAAATCAATGCCAACGTCAAAGGATACTATATCCGCAACAACTGGACAGACGAGGGTGCTATCGGAAGCGCGGTGTCGTTTAACCCCACTCTTCCCGTTATGAATAATGTTGCCACAGGCAACTCGCAGTTCCCATATTTCTATAACGGCTATAGCACAGTGGTAGGAGCCAACCAGGCGTTCAACGTCAATGCGTCGCTCAATCCGCTTGCAATGATAGAGGACTATGACAATTACAGTGATGCCTATCGTTCGAACGGTAACCTTCAGATTGATTATGCGCTTCATTTCCTTCCCGAGCTTCACCTGAATCTCAACCTCGGTTATGATGTCACAAAGTCGGAGAACCATAATACCCTCAGGCAGAACTCTCCGTCATCTTGGAAGAAATCTCCCGACCAGAACGGTGCCTCGACTTATTATTGGAACAGGTATCTCTATCGCAACACACTTCTTGACTTCTATGCAAACTATAAGAAGGAGTTTGAGGCTATCCAGTCTAACCTCGACGTTATGGCTGGTTATTCATGGCAGCGTTTCGACGATATGAACCGCAACAACGGCACAATTTTCAGAAGCGCCGGCTTCAAGTCTCCGCAGAATGTAGGCGGAAAGCTCGAGATTGATCCGGATACAGAAAGTAAGGTTGGAAAACCCTCAGGTAATGTATTCCCCTATTACAGCGGCAACCTTGTGCTCGTTTCTTTCTTCGGACGTCTGAACTACTCTTTCAAGGACACATACCTCCTTACCTTCACTCTTCGTGACGACGGTACTTCTCGTTTCTCTAAAGACAACCGCTGGGGTCTCTTCCCCTCGGTAGCCCTTGGATGGAAGATTAACAATATGCCTTTCTTCGAGCCTGCGGCTGATGTGGTCAACGACTTCAAGCTCCGTCTCGGTTGGGGTAAGACCGGTCAACAGTCGGTTGGCGGTTATTTCCCCTACATGCCTATATATGAGCAGAGCAAGGATGGATCCTACTATCCCAATATGTGGACCGGTACATACATCCAGAACGGACAGCTCATCAGTAACACCTATTATCCGAGAGGCTACAATGCAAATCTGAAATGGGAGACCACAGAGACTTGGAACGTCGGTATCGACCTCGGTTTCCTCAACAACCGTTTCACTGTCGCTCTCGACTGGTATCTGCGTGACTCCAAAGACCTTCTGGCTTTTGTGACTGCTACTCCCGGTGCATTCACCACCAACATGCTTGACCAGAACATCGGTTCGCTCCGCAATCTCGGTCTTGAGGCTACATTCGGTGCGCGTGTGATTGACACCGAGGATTTTTCCTGGAACACCAGTCTCAATGTGGCTTGGAACAAGAATGAAATCACAAAGCTCAACAATGAGGGCACATACGTGCAGGTGGGCGGTATCGCCGGCGGTAACGGTAACACGGTGCAGGTTCACCAGGTAGGATATCCGGCGTTCTCATATCTCCTTTACGAGCAGATCTACGACAACAACGGAGAGCCCATCGAGGGTGCTTACGTTGACCAGGACGGCAATGGCCAGATTGACTCCAACGACCTTGTGATCAAGCATTCGAAGGATCCGAAGGTGACGATGTCGTGGAACAACAGCTTCTCCTACAAGAACTGGGACCTCAGCTTCCAGATCCGCGCCTCGATCGGCAACTATGTCTACAACAATGCGCTCGCTGGCAACACTACCCTCAGCGATACTTATAAGAATGGTCTGAGCAACCTTCTTGACGCTGACTATTATTTCCAGGGTGGCCAGACCACGAATACCTATTTGAGCGACTACTGGCTGGAGAACGCCGGCTTCGTAAGATGTGACAACATCACATTGGGTTACACATGGCCTGATCTGATCGATAACAATCTCAGGCTCCGTCTTTACGGTGCGGTTCAGAATCCGTTTGTCATCACCAAATACCGCGGTCTCGACCCCGAGGTGTTCTCCGGTATCGACAACAGCGTTTATCCGCGTCCCGTATCGTTCACTCTTGGAGTCATAGCTACTTTCTAACAGGAATTTATCAATAAACCAGAAAGAAAAGATATGAAATCATATATCAGTAAATATCTTTTGGGAGCAGTGGCGCTGACGGCTGCAGGACTCACATCCTGCGTCGGCGACCTTGACCAGACTCCCAAGAATCCCACGGAGCTTACTCCCGACCAGTTCGCGAAGAATCCGCGTGAGTATATCGGCGGTGCCCTGGGAAAATGCTACAGCGGTATCGCTATCTCGGGTCAGGGTGGTCCCGATAAATCAGATATCTCAGGTCTTGACAACGGTCGAAGCTGCTGGAGCCGTGCGATTTTCATGCTCAACGAGTTCACTACTGATGAGTGTACCTGGATATGGAAGGATTCCGGCGTGTTCGACCTCTGCACAAGCACCTGGAGCTCGAACAATGAGAATATCTTCGGTACTTACTCTCGTCTTTACACTCATATCGCTGTCTGCAACGACTTCATCCGCCTCTCAAGGAATCTTGGTGACTATGGCGTCAGCACAGGCGAGGGTGAGAACCAGGTGTCGCAGGCTGAGCTTGACCAGTTCGTGCTTGAGGCTCGCGCCCTGAGGGGATTGAGCTATTTCTATGTGCTCGACCTTTTCGGAAACGCTGCCGACGCCTGGGACAACCAGCTTACCGGCGAGGAGCCCCCTTACATCACGAGAACAGACCTCTTCAACAAGGTCACAGCCGACCTTGAGGAGGTGCTTGCAAACTTCAAGGAGTCCGGAGTCTATGGCCGCATCGGAAAGGATGCTGTCGAGGCCCTTCTCGCAAAGTATTATCTGAACGCGGAGGTTTGGACTGGCACAGCCCAGTGGCAGAAATGCTGGGACCACTGCGTCGCTGTAATCAACCGTCATAAGGGCGGTGGCTTTCAGGGCACCGGCCTCGCAGTGGATTATCTGTCGCTCTTCTGCGGCAATAACGATATGTTCGCTCCCGGCGGCAGCCTGAAGGATCAGAACGAGATTCTGTGGAACATACCATATGCCTACCAGGGTATTGTCAACGGTGCGGATGGCAGCTCACATAATGTGGCTCTTACCCAGAGCTATGGAGGCGCTTCGTTCCTGATTCTTGCGGCTCTCAGCGACCAGAACACTGCTGTCCCGGGATGGTATGGCATGAACGGCCAATGGACATGTATGCATGCCCGTCCACAGTTCTGCCAGAAGTTTGACTTCAACGGTGGCGTAAGTCCCGACGGACGCACATACCTCTGGCTTACGGAGAATGATGGTTTCAAGATGGATAACACAGACTTCTCTACCTATAAGGACGGATATGTGCCCATCAAGTTCACAAACGTGAAATGTAATCCTGACGGAACGATGCCGCGTTGGAAAGATCCCCAGTCAGGGCTTGCCCGCGTAGGTGTGCATGACCTCAACAATCCTGACAATTACGGAATAGACGCTACTGCCACTTTCGCTGACACCGATCTTCCCGTGATCCGTCTTGCCGAGATCTATCTTACCGCAGCCGAGGCTCATGTCCGTGGCAATGTGGGCAACGCAGCCGATGCTCTCGCATACGCCAACGCCGTCAGAAATCGTGCCGGTGTCAACAGCTGGAATGCTGCCGAGCTCAACGAGAACAATCTTCTTGACGAGCGTGCGAGAGAGCTGTACTGGGAGAACGGACGCCGTACAGACCTTGTGCGCAGCAATAAGTTCGCCGGCTCACGTTACAACTGGAGCTGGAAGAACAATGTCTCCACAGGCGCAGGCATCTCTAACCATATGAATGTATTCCCCATCCCGACTTCGGTAATCAATTCCTACGGATCTCCCTATCCGCAGAATCCCGGCTATTGATGGGAAAGAGGTTTTTTCATTATTAAAGTTTTAAGAAGAGATGAAAAAGATATCAATCATAATGACTCTCCTTGCAGTGTTGGGAGTGACATTCACCTCATGTAAGGAAGATACGCAGCCTCGTCTGGAGAAACCTACGGAGTTTGTGCTCAACACCCCTCCTATGGCAAATCAGACATATGTTCTCCAGGAGAACGACGGCAACCCCTCGCAGATCATTCTCACAGTCAGCCAGCCCGATTACGGTCTGGGTACTGTCACAAGTTATGAGGTGCAGGTCTGCAATTCCGAGAATTTCACAGAGGCTGTCATATCGGAAGATGGAACAGTGACTACGGAGGCCAACTACCGTAGCCTGCTTACCGTCAATACCCAGGCCCAGATCGTATGCTCTGGCTATGAGTTTTCCGTGGCTATGAATGCTCTCAACGGTGTTCTTTCGGAAGATGACAAGGATAAGTTCGACGGCTCGCCTCGCGATGTATATGTGCGCGTCAGGGCCTTTATACCCAACTGCGACTACAGCTCGATTTTCTCCAATGTCATCAAGCTCCGCGTGCAGCCCTATTTCGCAGTGCGTGCTCCGGGTAAGCTTTATGTGATCGGCGCCGTGTCCGGTTGGGATATCAACAACGGTGCTGTATATCTGAGCGAGTCGCAGAGCGGCATCGGCTCCAAGATATATACCGGAGTGATAAATATGAGCGCCGATGATGCTTCAGGCGGTTTCCGTTTCTATACCGCTCTTGGCGAGTGGGGTGGCGACGGCGCGCTTCCTTCGGTAGGCTCTAATGCCAACGATGGCGACAATGCCTCGATCACACTCGATGAGAACGGCAGCTACACCGGGGCCTGTGTGGCCGGAAAGGGTAATTGGAACATCACCAACTGGGGCGGCGGAAATCTCAAGATGACCGTTGACCTCAATGAGATGAAAGTCTATTTCGACAAGGCGAATTGAGAAATCTTCCGGAAGCCGGGGAACGCTCTCCGGTTTCCGGAACATAAAACACAATTTCAATAAAAGGTAAATATGAAAAAATCAATTTTATATTGCGCGGTTCTTTTGACCTTGGGATTCGCCTCGTGTGATGACAAGAGCGACCTCGGCCAGATGCAGGTCAATCCGCAGGAGACCCTCATGGCTCCCGGCGCGGTTGAGGTGAAGCCGGCGGGAGCCCTCACAGAAGGCAAGGTGAATCTTGAAGGTGATTTCAAGGATGGCATCGTGCCGATGATCACGTATTCCACGGGTGAGACTTTCCCGGCGAACGCCTCTCTGGAGTTTGACGTTGACGTGTCTGGCTCGGAAGATTTTGCCAATGCCATTACCATCAAGATGGATTCCATTCCCGGCACACCCGGTGCATATGGTGTCAAGGCGTCTGAATGGGATGATGCCTTCCGCCATCTTCTTGGCAAATCGCCCTTTGCAAAGGATAATTTCGTGAGAGTGGCCTGCTATGCCCTTATCGGGGAGCAGAGAAGCCGTATTGCTGTAGGCGACAAGCCGGAAGACATATGGTTTGCAAATTCAAGAGTCAGTGTCACCCCTGTTGACCTCCATATCAATGTGGAGGAGGCTTATTATCTGGTAGGCACACAGTGTGACTGGAAGCTTGAGAATGCCATTAAGTTTGACCATTCCGAGCTCAGCCAGTATGACGATCCTGTGTTTACTCTGGCTGTTGACATACCTGCTGACCTCGTCGATGCCGGATGGTGGTGGAAGATTGTTCCCCAGTCGGCTTATGAGGCTCAGAATTGGGATGCCCTGTATGGTCCTGAAAAGGATGGTGATTCCTCTCTTGAGGGTGTGCTGTTCGAAGGTGGCCAGGCTGGTGCGTTCAAGGTTGCCGGACAGTATCTGTTCACAATCAATATGCTCGACTGCACCTATACATTGACTCAGGCTATACCGATGCTCTACACTCCGGGCGGTGGTAATGGCTGGGGCTTCGAGACCGGCATGCTCAACACATGGGATTTCACCAACTATTTCGGTTTTGTACATCTCAACGGTGAGTTCAAGATCACCGACCGTCCTGCCTGGGGCGGCATGGAGTGGGGCGCAGGTGACGAACCCGGCACCATCAAGCTTGGCGCAGGCAATATCGCAGGTCCCGCCGACGGCCTCTACTGGATGAATGTCAATATCTCCAATCTCACCTTCACTACAAAGGCTATCGAGAGCATAGGCGTTATCGGAGGTTTCCCCGACAACGACTGGGCAAGCGATTTCGTGGAACTCAAGCCCACGGACGATATTCTGGTATGGGCTGCGGACATTACATTCGCAGACGCCTCGACAGTATGGAAATTCCGTACCAACGGCGGTTGGGAAGCTCCCAACCTTGGCGGAGAGTTTGACAATCTGACCAACGACGGCGCCAACCTGAAGGCTCCCGGTGTAGGAACCTACACCATGACCCTTGATCTGCGCACAGTGCCTTACAAAGTCACATTCGCAGAGAAATAAACCCAGCAACATCAATAAAAAAGCGAGGGCAGCGACAACGCTGCCCTCCTTTTTAATCTCGTTTAATCTCGCCCGTTGTTTTCAGGACGGGTTTTGACTGAGTACATTTTTGACTGTCTCCAAGGGAAGACCGGTGAACTTTGCAATCATCTCATAAGCCAGCCCCTGGCTGGCCATATTGACTATAACCTCGGCTTTGCCTTTGGCTATACCTTTGGCTATACCTTTGGCCATACCCTTGGCCATTCCTTCCATCTCGGCATATTCGAGCTGTCCTTTCCTGTCGCGGGCCGCTTTCACCTGGGAGTCGTAGAGATCCCGCTCCTCTCTTGTCATGCTGGCGTATGCCGCAACCTCGTCAAGCTTCTTGAACAGTTTGTTTTCGTGTTTGAATGCGATTCTTTCCATAGTCGACATGTTTAAAATGTTATACAGCCATCTGTCAAAACCGGTGACGCAATCCTCCTCCCTGACTTTTCTGAAGAGGGGCATCTGTATGAAAATATAACGCTCCTTGTCAGAAATCAGTTTGCGGCTGTGCCTGTCGTAGAGGGCGCCGTCGATGACAAGTTGGTCCGGGAAATCCCTCATTGTGAAATTCATCAGCGAGACGCAGATCACAGGCAGATAGTCATATCTCCAGTCGTCTCCGGGGCGTCCCTGGTCGACCACCCCCTTTGCCCCGTAGTACTTCGCGCGTTCCCGGAAATAGGGCTGCGGGTAGTTCTGCATCTCCACTATAAACCTCTTTCCGTCGGACGTCTCGCAATGGATGTCATAGATCACGCCCCTGGCGTCCCTGTCGATTCTGGATTTCTCCTTGTCGCGGTATTCCAGCTTGACAATCGGCCTGAAACCAGGGTCGGATGCGAGAATCTGGTTCAACAGGTCGATAAGCAGCGGCTTCGACTCCTCCCGTCCGAAGATGTATTTGAAACCGTAATCTATGAGTGGATCTATATAGCGTCCCATGACCGTAAGTTAATATATGGCAAATTTAGAACATTTATTTGATAAAAACAAATGCCAACTCGCGGATTTTGGCTATATTTGCGGATGAATCAAATACGGGAGCATTATGAAGAGGATTTTCGGCGGTTTCGCGGCTTATTTCTGGGTGCTGGTGGCATTGCTGCCGGTGATGATACTGCGTGATTTCACCCCTGACAACGAATTGCGTTACCTCAGCATAGCCGACGAGGCCCTGCGTGAGGGTAACTGGCTGGCTTTCACCAATCATGGTATGCCATATGCCGACAAGCCCCCTCTCTACATATGGATTGTGATGCTCGGCAAAACCATCTTCGGATATCACTGTATGTGGTTTCTTTCGCTCTTCTCCCTCATCCCGGCATTCGTCATAGCCGAGGTGATGGGGCGTTGGGCCGCTCCAGACCTCGGAAGGGAGTTCAACACCGAAGCCAAGCTCCTGCTCCTGAGCTGCGGACTCTTCACCGCCACTGCCGTTGTGCTTCGCATGGACATGCTCATGACGATGTGGATAGTGATAGCCCTGTGGACATTCTACAGTATGTACCATGAGCGGGAGCGACGTTTAGGCACCCCCATGATAAAGGCCCGATGGAGATGGCTCTTCCCGGTATGGGTGTTTCTTGGCGTCTTCACAAAAGGCCCGATGGGCATCCTTATTCCATTGGTCTCCATATTCGTCTTTCTCGGTCTGAAGCGCAGACTCGGATACATGGGCCTTGCATGGGGATGGCGCACCTGGCTCGTCCTTGCCGTTCTATGCGCATTATGGTTCGGAGGCGTCTACCTCGAAGGTGGATACGAATATCTCGACAACCTGCTGGTGCATCAGACGGTTGACCGCGCCGTAAACGCCTTCCATCATCAGCGCCCCTTCTGGTATTACCTCGCGGCGATATGGTATTGTTTCCTGCCGTGGGTCTTCCTGATAATCGGCATGGTGGTCGTAGGCCTGGCACGCCGTCAGCACTGGCTGACCGACAGGCTGCGACTGTTTCTCGCCACCGGTCTCTCGACGATTGTGCTCCTCTCCTGCATTAGCTCGAAAATCCAGATATACATGCTTCCCGCATACCCCTTCTTCGTCTATTATGCCGCAGCGTATGCCTGGCATTACCGGGGGAGCCGCCTGGCGGCCCTCTCCATAACCCTTCCGGCGGTGGTGCTATGCGTGGCAGGTGTCTCGCTATGGTTCGTATCCGGAATGGAGGGTATGGAGATGCTGCGTCATCCTCTTGTGTATGTGGCCGGAGGAGCGCTTGCCGTATGCTGCGCCATAGGCATACTCTTCATGTGGCGCGGCCGCGACATCGGTTATGGCGTGCGCTGGATATCCCTCGGACTGTTCCTGATGATATTCACAGCCGGTTTCGCCGTTCCCGATTATAATAAATATATAGGCTACGGCGAAATGTCGGGGCAGGCCGTTTCCCTCAGGGAGAAGACCGGCGCCAAGGGATATTACGTTTACAAGGTGAGGCGCCCCGAGAACATGGATGTCTATATCGGGGAAAGACCGCGTGAGTTGCCTGAGGATGCGGTGGCGCCTTATGACTCGTTGCCGCCGGGACGCTGGATTGTAATGACACCGGTGGGGGAAAAATCGAAATTCAAGTACAGATATATAAAGGAATGCGGCCCATATGCCGTTATAGCCACAGAGGGCGCGGAGAAGACGCCCGAAATGAGATAGTGATAAAGCAGTGATGAACAAGACATCTGAATATGAGCTTACGATAATAGTGCCCGTCTACAACGAGGCGGACAACATGGCTCAGATCGAGAAGCGCCTCGGGGCTTTCCTGCCCCACAGCCTCAAACGGGCGTGCGTGCTTATGGTTGACGACGGCTCCACCGACGACAGCCTGTCCCTGATGCGCGGCATATGCAGCCGCAACAGGGATTTCTACCATATATCCTTCAGCCGCAACAACGGCCTGAGCGCGGCCATGAAGGCCGGCATCGACTTCGCGTGCTCGGAATGGGTGGGATATATCGACGCCGACCTCCAGACCGACCCGGAGGATTTCAACCTGCTTCTTGCCAAGGCCGGGGAATACGACATGGTCACCGGCATACGGGCAAACCGAAAGGATTCCGGCTTCAAGAAGCTTCAGTCGAAGATTGCCAACGGTTTCCGCCGTAAGATGACGGGCGACGTGATGAAGGACACAGGCTGTCCGCTGAAGGTAATCCGCACGTCGATGGCGCGCAAGGTGCCCATCTTCACCGGTATGCACCGTTTTCTCGGGGCGTTGCTGATGCTTCAGGACGCCAGGATAGAGCAGATTCCGGTGAGGCATTATCCTCGCGTGGCGGGAGTATCGAAGTTCAGCCTCTCCAACCGTCTTGTGGGGCCGTTCATGGACTGCTTCGCCTACCGCTGGATGCGCACGCGTTACATCGACTACAAAGTCTCCTCGGGCGACCTTAACGGTGGTAACGATAACGCCGGTAAATGAATTTCCTGATATATGCGATAGGTTTTCTGGCGCAGGGCTTCTTCTCGGCGCGCATACTGGTGCAGTGGCTCATGTCGGAGAGGGCACACAGGGTGCTGTCGCCGACACTGTTCTGGGTATTGAGCATCATAGGCTCCTATCTGCTGTGTGTCTACGGATTTCTGCGCCATGACTTCGCGATTGTCCTGGGGCAGTTCATCTCCTATTACGTCTATCTTTGGAATCTCAAGGCCAAGGGGGTATGGTGCCCTCTCCACGGCGTATGGAAGGTTGTGCTGCTGCTGACCCCCGTCGTGGTGATGCTCTATGTGGCGGGCGATGCCGGACGTTTCGCAGCGGATTTTTTCCATAACGACAAGGTGCCGATGTGGCTGCTTGTCTATGGGTCGGCCGGACAGGTGATATTCACTTTGCGGTTTCTCTACCAGTATTACGTGTCGCGCCGGACAGGGCACTCCGAGCTTCCGGCCGGGTTTTGGCTGCTGAGTCTTTTCGGATCGCTTCTGATAGTGAGCTATGCCATTGTGCGGCTTGATCCCGTGCTGATAGTCGGACAGTCGTTCGGGCTGGTGGCTTACACCCGCAACCTGATGATAGGCTGGAAGACGCGCCCAAGCAGGCGCTGAGGCTCAGGACGGCGAAACGATGGATAAGTTCTGTGACGGGTCAAGGAATGCGGCCAAGGGAAAGAGCATACAATATGTCGGAATAATGAAATTTTTTTGCAAAGTAATTAAAAATCACTATATTTACAGTGACATTCATTCATACCGCTTGCTCTAAAACTGTCAAAATGACATCAATTCGGGGAGAGCCGGCATGATATAAGGCAACATTAAAACAATCTAAGCATGACAAAAGCATTACTTTTGACTACAATGGCATCCCTTGCGCTTTCCGCCATGGCGATGCCGCAGGAGTTCGCACCGCTCCACAACGTGTGCAGGGAAGTGACGCCGCCCGACGCGGACGATGAGATAATATACGAGGTGCCTGACGGCGAGCTCACCTATTTCAGCCGTAACTGCATGGAGTTCGCTTACGACTGGGAGGGTGTACACCGCAATGAGATCAAAGGGTCAGTGGTACGTCAGGTCAAGGCCGAAGACGGCACGCTCTATTTCTCCAACCCGCTGGCCGACTTCACGATGCACAGCTGGGTGAAAGGAAGCTACGAGGCCGACGGCTCTATCGTGATCGAGGGTCCCCAGTTCGTCTATGAGGAATATGACGACTGGAACGAGATATGGGTCAACTTCTACATCCTTCCCATGAAGCAGGTGGTGGATGAATCGGGGATTGCTACATACGTGGCAACCGACGACATGAAGTATGTGCTTAAGAAGACCGACAACGGCTACGAGGCGGCAGACCCCGAGATGCTTCTCGGCCTCGCATCCTACGGAGAACTTGCCGATGCCCAGGGAAAACCCACGGGAGAGACGGGCTACTCATGGAGAGGCTTCGGCGAATACAACATTCAGCTCACCACACGCGAGGCAAGCAACGGTGTCACCCCTCCCGCCGGAGCGGCCATAGACAAATGGATCTATCAGGATCCCATTGAGACCACGCTTATCGATGTGGCCTTCGACGGCGACGACATATATCTTCTCGGGATAGACCGCGGAACCGAGGGCGACTGGGTGAACGGCTGGGTCAAAGGCCATGTATCCGACGGAAAAGTGACCATACCTTCCGGTACCTACATCGGCATCAACGAATCCATCGCATATTACTCCTATCTCTGGGGCGCGAAAATCGAGTATGAATATGACGACGAGGGCAACGAGAACGCCATCGGCACACCTCTGGAGGAAGTGGTGTTTGACTACAATGCCGAGGACCGGAAGCTCACTCTCCGCGACGGATATGCTACCTGCTCGATGCCCGAGGACTTCTATGTGCTGACGTTTTATGAGGACGTGAGCATCTACAGCCAGAACCGCAATGTCGACACACCGCCAGCCAAGCCATTCGATCTCGAGGTGGAGCCCTGGAATGACTATTTCGGAGCAGGTATAATGAGATTCAGGATTGCCACCGTCGACACGGACGGGTGTCTGCTTGATACTGACCGGCTTTATTACCGTTTCTATATCAACGGCGAGCTCTTCACCTTCACTCCTTCCGAGTATCCTTATCTCGAACTGACTGAAGACACAGTGAATCTACCTTATGACCTCTATGACAACTGGGACATCTACAGCTACTACAACTATCGTGCCGTCTACTTCCACTTCGAGCTTCCAGCAGAGGGATGCGAAGTGCAGTCGATGTATATCAACGAGGAGGGCAAGGAGCTCTTCAGCGAGATCACGAGCTCGGGCGTTGAAACGACCGTAATACAGCCGGAGGAAACCTCGCGAGCCTATTACAACCTGCAGGGCCAGAGGGTAGACGAGACCTACAGCGGCCCGGTGGTATGCCGCATCGTCTATAGCGACGGTTCCGTAAAGACCGTCAAGAGAATGCGCGCCGGCAGCTAAGACCTGCATGGCAATCAACGATGAGGCTGTGTCGTAATTATGGTTTTACGGCGCAGCCTCATTTAATGTTTGGATTTTTGTCTGCCGCCATATGGATATTACACTTGATGTACGTATGGGGCAGTTTTTTATGTCGCTGAATATGGGAATGGTATAGTTTTCCGGAAGTTTCAATTTCCTACAGAGGAGATTATGTTGGCGAAGACTCCGGCTGCCGTGACGGCTGCTCCTGCTCCGTAGCCCTGGATGAGCATGGGATACTCATGGTAACGCTCTGTGGTCAGGAGCACGATGTTGTTGCTTCCCTCCAGATTATAGAACGGATGCCGGCGGTCAACGGTCTCAAGCCCGACGCTCATGCGGCCGTCTTCCATGCGCGCCACGAAGCGCCAGCGTCTCTCCTCGGCCTCAAGCTCGCGGCGCATGAGCTCGAACTCGGCGTCCAGCTCGGGCAGACGGCTCCAGAACTCCTCAAGGGAACCTTCAAACAGTTCGGCCGGTATGAACAGATGCTTCTCCACATCCTCCTGCTCTCCGCGATAGCCGGCCTCGCGGGTGAGAATCACCAGCTTGCGCACTACGTCCTGGCCGCTGAGGTCGATGCGGGGATCCGGCTCGCTGAAACCCAGGTCGCGCGCTTCCCTTACAGCTTTCGAGAAGGGTGTTGACTCGGAAAGGGCGTTGAAAATGAAATTCAACGTACCGCTGAGCACGGCCTCGATCTTCAGGATGCGGTCGCCGGAGGAAAGCAGGTCGTTGATGGTGCCTATGATGGGAAGCCCCGCGCCTACATTCGTCTCGAACAGGAATTTCACGCCGCGTGTCAGGGCGGAGTCCTTAAGCCGGCGGTAGGTGTCATAGCTTGCCGAGGCCGCTATCTTGTTGGCGGCAACCACCGATATGTTGTGGTCGATGAATGTCTGGTAAAGCTCCGCCACCTCCCGGCTTGCCGTGCAGTCGACGAAGACACTGTTGAAGATATTCATCCCTACAACTCCCTCCCTGAGGAATCCCTGCTTCCGGTCGGGCTGGGAATCAAGAGCCTCGCGGTAATTGGCCAGATCGATTCCGTCGCGGTCGAAGAGCGCCTTGCGGCTCGACGCTATTCCCACTACGTTCAGCTTTATCCTGTGGGTCTCCTTCAGCCGTTCCCTCTGGCTGCGTATCTGCTCGATGAGCTTGCCGCCTACGGTGCCCACGCCGCAGATGAACAGGTTGAGCTCCTTATACTCGCTCAGGAAGAAGGAGTCGTGGATCACGTTGAGGGCCTTGCGCAGATAATCCTTGTGAAGCACGAACGAGATGTTGGTCTCGCTCGCTCCCTGGGCCACGGAGATGATGCTGATGCCGCTTCGGCCGAGAGTGCCGAACAGTTTTCCGGCGATGCCCGGGATATGCTTCATGTTGTCGCCCACGATAGCGACGGTGGCCAGCCCGCTCTCAGTGTGCATCGGGAATATGGCTCCCTCCTCGATCTCTTTGGCGAACTCCTCGTTTAGCACACGGGCAGCTTTCTCGGCATCCTGCTCGCGCATACCGATCGAGGTGGATGTCTCCGACGACGCCTGGCTCACCATGAAGACTGAGATGCCGTTGTCGGCCAGAGTGGTGAAAATGCGGCGGTTGACGCCTATCACTCCCACCATCGACAGTCCGGAGACCGTCAGCAGGGCTGTGCCTCCTATGCTCGATATTCCCTTTATGGGCTTGCCGTCGTTCTCCACATTGTCGCGTATCACGGTTCCCGGTCCCTCCGGATTGAATGTGTTCTTCACATAGATGGGGATATGGCGGATGCAGACGGGATATATCGTGGGAGGATAGATCACCTTCGCCCCGAAATTGGAGAGCTCCATAGCCTCGCCGTAGCTGAGGGTGGAGATGGTGTAGGCTGTGGGAATCACGCGGGGGTCGGCGGTCATGAAGCCGTCTACGTCGGTCCATATCTCCAGAGCCTCGGCGTCGAGCAGCGCTGCGAGCACAGAGGCCGTATAGTCGCTTCCTCCACGCCCGAGATTTGTGACCTCGCCCGTGTCGCGGCTTGAGCTGATGAATCCGGGCACGATGTGGATCATATGGCCGAGACGCTGGGGGGAGAATTCCTCGCGCACAAGGGTCCGGGTCAGCTCCGTGTCGAGAAACGTGCGTCCCTGTTTCACCTCCGTCTTCATGAACTCCCGGGAGTCGTGCAGCACTGCATTGTCGATGAGTCGCGCCACGATGCGGCTGCTCAGCCTCTCGCCGTAGCTCACAATCGTGGCTGTGGTCTTCTCGCTGAGGTCCCGGATAAGGTATACTCCCTGGTAGATTGAGGCGAGCTCGTCAAGCAGCCCGTCGATTTCATTCAGCAGTCCGTCGCGGTCACGCGTGATGACGCTGTAGATCATCTCGTGATGGCGGTTTACGATGGAGCGCATCATGTCGCGGTATTCCGGTCTGCCCGCCGCGGCCGCCCTGGCCGTGTCGATAAGGGTGTCGGTGACGCCCCCGAGGGCGCTGACCACGAGTATGGCCGGAAGCTCGCGGCTTTCGGCGATTTTCTTAAGGTTGAGGATGCTTTTTGTATTGCCGACGGACGTGCCGCCGAATTTAAGGACTCTCATCGTGATGTTGTTAGGTTTATAATGATGGCCAAAATTGAGAATTAAACTTCAAAATTAATAAAAAATTAGAAATAAAGCGGACTATTTGAAGAAAATGGCATATAAAAAGCGGGCAGACGTGATGTCTGCCCGCCGTAGTAAGGGTTTGCGTGAGGGGTGACTGCTGTCACTTCACCATGCTTTTGAATGTCTTTCCGTCCGTTTTCAGAATATAGAGGCCGGAGGGGAGGTTGGCGATGTCGGAAGCCTGGATTCCGCGTGCCACCAATATGCCGTCGGGGGTATAGACGTCGGTGAGGCCGTCGGAACCGATAGCCGTGCAGATGCCTGTGATATCTGATATGCTGATATTGTCGATGGCAGCGTCGCCCGACATACGCGACAGGAACGACCAGCGGATCATGACTGTCTTGCCTGCGTATTCGGCAAGGGAAACCTTGCATTCTCCGTTGGCAGCCGCAGAGAGGTCGAGCAGGTCGGTCCAGCTTTCACCGTTGTCTTCTGAAATCTGGAGCATGAACTGTGCCGGGCCGGAGGGTCCCGGTTTCTCCTCAAAATAGTATTTGCAGAAGAAGAGCATGGGGTCGGCGTCGCCGGCTATCGCTATCTCGGGAGCGTAGAGGTGGCATTCCAGTTTGTTCATGCCGGCTGCGACGCCGCTGATGGAGGCGAAGGAGCCTGTGATGCCGCTCTCCTGCGGGATGTCGAGCTCAAACCAGTTGTCGAATCTCCAGTTGTACATCTCCTTTACGGAGCCTCTCGGGTCTATCAGTTCGGCTTTCCAGTCTGCGGGGAGGTGGGAAGTGTCGAAAGTCTCGGTGTAGGGGAGGGCTTTCGCTGCAGGTTCGCCTATGGTCAGGGTCTCGCAGACGGGCAGCGACACGGTGCCGTCGGAATATACGGCATGCACGCTGTATGCATAGCAGCCGTCAGCCACATTGGTGTCGGTGAATGTCAGCGCGTCAGACAGCTCGGCGATTTTCTCGGTGCCACGGAATACGGTGTAGCCCGACAGGGCGTTCTCGCCCGGCTGAGCGGCGTCCCAGGAGAGCGTCACGTCGTTGCCGCTCGGTGTGGCCTTGAGGTTCTCGGGGGCCGGAACTGTTCCGGGATATACTGTCGCGCTCACGAGGGCTGAGACACCGTCGGGACGAATGTATACAGCCTCTACGGAGAAGGTGTAGGCGCCTTTGTAGATGCCTGACTGACCCAACGCGCGGTCGTCGACGCTGGTCCAGCCTATGGACTTGCCGTTGACGTAGACGTTGAAATGGTCGGGGGTGACATCCCCTTCCGGCATCTCCCATTCCGCGTTTATCTCATATTTGCCGTCCTCCTGCTCCTTGAAGGAGACACGCAGGTCGGTGGCGGGACTGAACACTACATCCTCTATGTCGACATCTATGGCAGTCTCGTCATATTCATAGTCCTCTGATTCCGACCAGGCCATGACCGAATAGGTATGTGTGCCGGCTTCCTTCGACGAATAGTCTGTGAAATGGCGTGCCTTGATGTAATCCCCGACAATCTCTCCGTCAAGATATACGCGGAAGGTGGTGTTGCCGGCGTTAAGCCACTCCTCCTCCGGGATGCGAGACGCTGACCTGAGGGCACCGGGCGCCGGTCTGAAAGTCCTGTGTGTCCTGATATTTCCGATAGCGTCGGCGAAGGCTCCCGGATTGTATGTGCGGGCCTTCAGGGTGCGGGTCGCGGCCTCGTCGGCTGTATAGAAATTCACGTCGTCGACAGCCCACAGAAAGTAGAGTGATTCCTCGGGACCGCTGACAGCGTTGAATGCCACTACGGTATCTTCGTCGGCAGGCTCGCCGAGAAACAGGGATGCCTGCTGCACGGCGTCGATATCACCCATATCCCAGCGGCCGTCCCATAGCTCGGTCCAGGTCTCGCCGTTATCGCGGCTTATCATCACGTAGTAGTGGTCGGGGAAATTCTGGTAGGGACCCGCCTGCAGAAGCTCGGGGTGGAGGTAATACCAGAAATCCATGTATACGGCGCCCTCTCCGGGCTTCACCATCAGCCATTCGTCCTGGTGGTAGGTCGACATCTCTTCATCGTCGCCGCTCATGGCCATCATCAGGAGGGCTGACCTCACGCCGTCATGGGCGAGGTTCAGGTCTCCGGTTTCGGAATAGTCGTAGACCATCCAGTTTCCTCCATCCTCGGGGGCGAAGCTGTAGGTGTTTTTAAGCGTCCAGTTTTCGGGGAAAGTCTCCTGCTCGAAGCTTTCAGAAAGCACAGCTTCCCCTGCGTTGCCCCAGTCCCAGCTGAGGTTTACCTCCAGGCCGTTTACCTCGGCGTTGAGGTTGGAGGGGGCGCAAGGCTCGAAGCCTTGTGCGGCTGCCGGGAGCGTCAGGAGAAGGGCTGCCGGGAGCATGAATGTGAGTAAAGGTTTTCTTGTCATGTTGTATAAGGTTAAATTAAAGTTTCGGTTGGGTTGGATTGCCTGAGCGCCGCTCCGGAACAGGACAGCTCCGCGGGGCATGGGCTTCGGAATTTTGCTTAGCGAGGCATAAGCTTCGGAGCTTTGGTTAGCGAGGCTTTGGCTTCGTGGGGCATGGCCTTTTCGCGTGTCTGCAATGCAAATTTATGACAGGAATTCGAGAATCAGGAGGGATTAGGAGCGCCAATCGGTCTTAAATCGCGATTTCAGACCGATTCTTCGTTGCGTTCGTTTGATTTACGCGAGTTTGTCATCGCTTCTTTCATGAATTGGGTGGGAGTGAGTCCTGTCACGTTCTTGAATAGCCGGCTGAAATATGTCCTTGATTTGTATCCAACGGCTTCCGAGACGCTCTCGATGGTCATGGTCTTCATCTTTTCCGTGTCCGACATGAGGCGGCAGGCCTCGCGGACGCGGAACTCTCCGATGTAGGTGTTGAAATTCTTCCCGGTGAGAAGATTGATGGCGTGGCTTACGGCCTTGGGTCTGGAACCGATAGATTCGGCAAGGGTCTCGACGGAGAAATCCGGACTGTAGATAACGGCTGAGGTCTCCATGAATCCTGTCACACGGTTCATGACTTCCCGGTCCTTGCCGTCGTCGGGTGCAGGCGTAGGGTCAGGGGCCGGCGTGGTCCCTTCTGTCGCGGTCTCCTCTGTGGCGGACGCGGCGACCTTGAGGTCCTGGAGGCGCGTATGGCTTTCCGACAGTTCCATGTTACGCTTGAAAAGCTCCGTATATGAGTCCTTGAGCTTTCTGCGGCTGACGGCTATCCATATGAGCAGGGCGGAGAGAATCAGTGTGGCGCAACCGAGCACTATCGACATATGCCGTTGCCTCTGGCTGCGCAGGTCGGCGGTGACGACATCGCTCTTGAGGTCTTCCAGGGCCATTGATTTCTCCATATCCTTTACCCGGTCGAAGCGCATCGAGTTGAAGAGGGAGTCGCGGATCTCGAGGGCGCGGTAGCGGAACCGTCCTGCTTCGGCTGTCTCACCAAGGCTCTGCAGACACTCGATGAGTATGGAATAGCATTTTTCGAGAAGGTTGTAGTATTTCTCCTTCTCGCATATCGGTATTGCCTTCCTCAGTGTGTCGGCCGCTTTCCCGAAGTTCCCCGCCTTCATCAGCATTCGGCTCTTGACCAGAAGATGGAGAATGACATATCTGTCATGTTCCGATGATACGTCGATCAGTGAGTCTGCCCCCTCAAGGATGTGGGCCGCCTGAAGCGGCTCCCCGCAGATATAGGTGTCAAGTGCGCGGGTCAGTTTTCGGGAATATTCATAAAGGGGAGCATTCCGGGAAAGAGGGTATGAGCTGATTGAGGCTACAGTCTGGCGGGTGAGCGAGTCTTCGGGTGAGAACATCGCCACGGTCGCGAAATCCATCAGCGACATTCCGAAGTAGCGGTCGGTTTTCTGCTGCATCACCTTCAGGAGGGTTGTCTTCAGGAGCGGGAATGCCTTGTGGATGTTGTTGTAGTCGAAATACATGCGTCCGAGGTTGGAAATCACCGAGGTGCGTATGTCTGGCATGTCATGTCTCTCTGCTATGAGGTCGGCGCGCATCAGCCAGGGGTATGCCTCGGCGGCGTTCATCTCCCATCCGAGCAGTATGTAGCCGAGATTTACGGATGCTATGGCGCATTTCCGTATTTCGGCCGGGGAGAGGGATTCGGAATATAGGTTTGCGATTACGGAGTAGTATGCGGCGGCAGAGTCGTAACGCTCACGTGCGCGGCATCCGGAGGCCTCGTCCATCAGTTCGGTGACGGAGCGCGCTCCGTTGAGGCGTATGAAGCGGGAATAGTTGATTTTTTCCGAATGCGGGCTGTCGGAGGCATACAGGCATATCGAGACCGGAGACAGCGCCCAGGTCGCGGTCAGAGCCAATAGAGTCAATATGCGTCCGAATAATTCCTTTCTCATCTTCGTTGATAAATCGCGTTGTATGCCAGGGCTACCGCATCAGGCATATATCCTTAACGTTCCGAGACCGGAAATCATTATACCTCCCCTGACAATAAAAAAGAGAGCCGGACGCTTCATCAGGCATCCGGACCCCCTGTTGCTGCAATTGAATGCCGTCAGGTCATTCTATTCCTTCACGATTATCCTGCGTGTCGTGCCGTCGTCATAAAGGAGTATGTTGAGACCCTTTACCGGAGCGGAGTGCACGATGCCGTCGGGCGTCATTATTCTCCTCAGGCTTCGGTTGTGGTCAGAACCTGTTTCATCTACGGCGCCCAGTGTGCCAGTCACCTTGCATACCGCGGCATTCTCCACCATGCAGTCGAGCACCTTGTCGGAGTTATAGTTGGAGATAAAGGCCACAGCCTGTAGGTTCTCCTGGTTCCACGACGGATTGAAATCAAACATGATGTCGTAGTAATATTCGTTGTTGTGCCATTCTATTGTCTCACCCCAGGTGGCGTTGACTGCCCTTCCCACATGCTGATGCAGGTAGCCTTCGCCGGCGCCCCCCTGACGGTTGGCCGGAATGTCGTTCTCCACGAGCATGACAGTGATTCTGACATCGTCGCTTACAGCGGCGGCGTCGACACGCTCGCCCCAGACAGACAGATAGGCGTATGGGGCGCCCTGAGAGGTAGGCATCAGCTGGTCGATGTTCACCGACAACATCGCAGGCTCCTCCAGACGCTCAGAGACCGCAGCCATGAGTTCCTCGGGACTGCCAGGGCAGAACAAGGGACTGCATTCTGTCTCTCCGTGACGCAGGCGGTCGACCATTGTGGCCGGAGCATAGGTGCCCTCACTGTTGTAAAACCAGGTGTATTCCTCGGCGAAAGGTGTAGTCAGGAAATCCTCACCGTAGCCGGCATGGTGGCAGAGCACTGCCATGCGGTCGGCATATTCCGGATCGGCGAGCATGTCATGGATATATCCGGCCACTCGAGGGCAGTTGGGGCAGTTCTCGGTGGTGAACTCCTCCACAAGAGCCACACGCGGGAAAGCCCGTTCCACAATCCTGAAGGAAGCCTCGGCGGTGTTGTCGGCCGGATCCTCGTCGGGACTGCCGTTCAAAGCCGTCAATGTGAATATCGCGTCGGTTTCCGACGCATCCGACGATGCCATGTCCGGATTTATGCTGAAACCGACGCGGGTGGTCTCGCCATAAGGAATCTCGCATTCAACCGTTGCCACACATTTTTCAGAGGCCCCTGCCACGTCAGCGGTTATCTCCAGCTCGCGCAACACTTCAGTGGCGTTGTTGCGCACCTCGGCAACGCCGTTAAGCGTGCCGTCGCTCTTGATGAATACCTTGTCGGTAGTGACGCTCAGAAGCTGCGCGTTGAGCTTGGGCAGGTGTTCGCCATAGACCATTCCTTCGATTGAGAGAATGCCGTCTGCCGAACGGTCTTCCCACTCTCCGTCGCCGCATCTCACCAAAAGTCCCTGTTCACGGGTGTTTTCGACAATGGCAATCGCGCCGCTCTTGCCGGTCTGGTGGTAGGTGTATCCGAGATAGAAGCCTTCGGTGCCGTCGGCTATGGAATATGGTGAGTCAAGTCTCACTTCATTCCATCCCTGGGCATAATCGGCAATAGGCATTGTTCCGGAGGCAGCCTCGCCGGCATCGAGAGTCTCGCGAACCCATACTCGTATGTCGTCGACATTATGCTTCGAGCATAAGGCCACCCGGATAGTCTCGATATTATTACCGGCCACTGTCGCTGCATATGAGGAGGGGATGAAAATGGCCGCGCTGACCTCGACATCCTTGCCGTCGAACTTAACTTTCGACGATTTTACGTATTCACCATTGCAGAATCCTATCGGATAGCCGGAAATATCCTGTGCTTCGGCGGCAAGACATGCCGCCGAAGCACATAAAATCAACGAAAAGGCTTTCATTTTCTAACGAGGGCTTTCTTCACGGTGCCGTCGCTCTCGCGGATTATATTCAGGCCGTTCTGTGGCTGTGAGAGGCGGATGCCGTTGAGGTCGTAATACTGAGCGTCGCCCGAAACCGCAGTCTCTTCGCCTACATTGCGGATACCGGTGTCGATGTCGCTCATCTTCACGCTCTTGATCGAATAGAACGTATTCCAGTCGTCGTCTGTCTCCTCGTCTACCCAGAAGAGGTAGTAATCGCTGCCCTCAAGATAAGTGACATAGTCGTCTACAGAACAGATTGGTCCAACGGGAACGCGCCAGTTCTCATTGCCGTCGCTTGAATAGCTCGCGAAATAAATCTGGCTATGTCCCCAGTACTGCTCGTCGGCGAAGCATACCAGCCAGTTGTCGCCGGAAAGGGGGTCGATTGACATGGGGCCGTAGCCATAATCAGAGGCAGACTCCTTCTCCGAGAGACGGATGCCCATATCGCCCCAAATACGCTCGCCGAAGAAATCCATCAACTGGCCGCCAAGTGCCAGCATGCCGTCGCCAAAGCCGCTGAGAGCCCATGCGCTCATTATTGTCTCCGATTCAGGATTTACGCCAATAATGACATAGTCATGGTCTCCGTTCTCTGTGTTTAGGACGTCAACCGATTCTCCGAATACGGCCTCGCCGTCAGCTGACACATACTGCACTATCGGCATATGCGCAAACATACCCAGATTTCTTGTGAAGGCTATGACGACTCCACCCTTGCCGTCACTCACCAGGGTGTAGGGCTGACGGGCGTAGCCTCCGTATATTTCAGTGGAGACTGTAGCGGGCTTTTCCCATACCGGCTTGAGGTCGCGGTCGTAACGCATGGCTTCCGTGCCAGTCGAGCCGGCATACACCGCTATGATGTCGGTGCCCTCGGAGGCAATCAGCTGGCCGCCGAAGTCGATGGGCTGGCAGGCGAACTCTCCGTCGGCGTCAAGTCGCACAAGCTGGGGTGTGCCATATTCCTCGGCGCTCTGCATGATCGCATACAGGTCGTCGCCGAACATATAAAGGGTTGCCGGGAATTTGTACTCCTCGCCGAGCAGCAGGCCGTCCTCGCCCCAGAGCTGCTTCTGGTCCTGGCTCACCTTATATAATACCGACACATGTCCATAGGCGTACTCCGCATCCTCTTCGCCGCGTGCGTCAGCCCAGGAAACCACGGCATCACCCTCCGGAGTAACCACCAGCCAGTAGTCGGCCGTCCAGGAAGCGTTGCGCTTATTCTCCACAACCATCCCGCTCTCTCCCCACTGCGCCACTCCATCGGCGTCAAGGAGCTGCATGTGCATCTCGTAGCCCCAGCCCTCTGTCTCCCACTGGAGCCAGGTCATGAAGGTCTTGCCGTCGGCTGTGCGTGCCGTCTTCATCGAGGCGATCTCGCTGTTTTCCCTTTCATATAATGTGGAGGGTGCTTCGGTTGTTCCCCACTGTGCCTGGGCGGCCATTGTCCCGCCAAGCAGCATCGCCGCCAGCGGCAGCATTGTTTTGGTAGTCTTGTTTCTCATACTCTGATGATTTTGGTGTTGAAAAATCTCTGGCGCAAATTTCCATATTTTCCCCAAATCATGCAAATTTTTCACCCTCAAACGACTACCGCATAATCATCCGTACACGCTAAATCACTACTGCAAATTTTGTAATTAGCTGCTATAAAGGGTATTGGAATGCAATTTAAATTTTTGCCTGTAATTGCTTTTGCTATTCCTCCCAGGCAGGTCTGAGATGCCAAGGTGGCCAAGTCTCATCAAATTGAAGACCCCTTATCCAGGCAGAGAGAAGTGATTAGAGATTATGAAAATGCTAAAATATGGAAAATGATGAGGCAAATGTGGGGAGCTTTAGTTATCTTTGCGAATTATTGCGCCCCGGCGCGGATTTATAGAACTGACCATAGGATGAATCTGACTGTGCTCCATAGTTTTTTCAAAGGAAGGTTGACACTGCTGATACTGGCTATAGTATACGTGGCGGTATTGTCGGTGCCGTGTCATGCCTCGCAGAAATATGACGTCAAGGCCAACATGCTGCGCATGACGTCGGAATATGCCCGGGATGTCATGAGGGATACGGCGGAGATGGAGCGGTTTAGGTCTCTTGCCGCTGAACATGTACCGGATTCCACGGCTTGCAGCCAGGTATATCTTTTTGCTCGTGGCATATTCCGCCGTGGAGACCAGCCTCTTGCGGTTGATTACCTGAAGAACCTTTCCGACATGCTTGATGCCGGAGGCGGAGACGTTCCCGATTACCTGGTGCTTCGTCTGAAGTGTCAGCTGCTGCTCGGCGCGGCCTATGAAGAGCTGGGGATGTTCAATATCAGCATGGAGTATGCGATGAAAGGACTCCGTATGGCCGAAGAGGCCGGCGACGAGGTTATGGCGGCGCAGTTTCTCAACAATATAGGGGTACTTCATGTCAGGGCATCGGAGCTCGACAAGGCCGAGGGTTATTTCCGTCGCTCTCTTGAGCTTAACAAACGCAGCGGGAGTGATTATGATCTCTATATCAATTACAATAACCTTTCGGAGATAGCGATGCGTACTGGAGATGAGAAGAGGACCCTGGATATGATATTGGCGGCTGTGCCTCATGTCGATGTCGAGAAGTCGCCCGAAGACTACTACTATGTCCAGTCATGCCTGGGACAGATATACGTCAAGGGTGGCGATTACGGCCTTGCTTACAGCTGTTTGCACAACGCGGCGCGCAATCTTGAGAATCTTCCCGACAAGGCCGTGCTTTTCGATGCCTATATCGGTCTGGCAGAGCTTTTCTCAGGCCGGGGGGAGGTGGATTCTCTACGGATCTATTCGTCAAAGGCACTTGATGTGGCCGAAAAGACGGGGAATGCAAGCCTCCTTGCCACTTATGCCGAGAAGATGGCGTCGTTTGCGCAGAAGCGTGGAGACTACAGGCGTGCCCTTGAGATGGAGCAACGTGCGTCGAGTCTTCGCGACTCGATACGCCAGCGGGAATATTCCGACCGCATCGCGCAGGTCAGCCGGATTTTCGAGATGGAGAAGGCGAGGTATGAACAGAGGTCGTTTATGGACGACTGGAATCCGGTGGCGGTCTTTTTTATCATGGGTTCCTTCATTCTTGTGCTTGTCGGTATCCTGTTCTGGGAGTACGTGATGAAACGCAGGCGCGACGCGACCCTGCGCGAGGCCGCGAGAGCCGATAAGGAGATTGAGGAGATGAAGCTGCGTCAGGCGGAGCAGGAGAGGGAGCGCCAGGAGAAGCTTCTGGAGGAGGAGCGCGGAAGGAAGAAAGCCATGCAGGAGGAGCTCGACACCAACAACCGCCGTCTGTCGACTCTTATGCTTGAGAAGGTGAAAGACGGGGAACGGATAGAGAGCCTGACACAGATGCTGAGGGGGCTTCAGTCTTCGCTGGGGCCGAGGGCGAGCGCGACGCATGAGGTTTTGCGTTCAGCTCTCGACACTTTGTCGGGCATGACATCGGGCGACGGGATGTGGGAGGAGTTTCAGTATTATTTCGAGCGGGTACATCCCGATTTCTATCGGGAGCTTGACCGGCGTCATCCCGGTCTGACAGTCAAGGACCGGCGGCTTTGTGCATTGCTGTCGCTCGACCTTTCCTCAAAAGACATAGCCGCGATAACGTTCCGCGAAGTTCGCAGTGTGGAGGCCTCGCGGCTTCGACTCCGCAAAAAGCTCGGTCTGGAGGGCGACACCTCCCTCACCGACTACATCCGCTCCATGGGATGAAAAAAACAACGCTGAAATTCGACTTGTTTAGTTGAATTTCAGCGAGTTCTGCTTGGTGGTGCCAACGGGAATCGAACCAGTGACACAAGGATTTTCAGAACTCTGGCGCGCCGTCTCATGTGGCTGAAAACCAGTTGGTTAATACTATTATTTATTCTATACTTGCAGATTTACTTGCAGGTTAATTTATTTGCTTTTTAAAAGGTTCTTTAAGTCAGCGTTTTCCGCTTTTAGGGCTTGGATCTCTGACTTCATATCCAGCTTGTCGGCGAGTAGGTCTTCGACCTGTTTTCGCAGGATTGCTATGGTCTCGTCCTTCGCCTTTATCAGGTCTTCACTCCCATTGATTTTGGTTTTGTCGACCTTAAGTTCAGCTGTCTTTTCCATCTCTGTAATCGGTGCTTCCCCTCCATTATATATGGGGCCGAAGAACGAGGTGGGGTTATGGTGCCCCTGCACCACATAGTCCCGGAACTGCCTTACGTCGAAGTTGTCGTCATAGAACACATACGGAGGCACCTCCAGAATACTGGCAATCTTCTCGAAGGTCTCCATTTTGGTCTTGCCACTCCGACCCATAAGATGTATGGCCTGAGTGGTGACGCCGGCTTTATCCGCTAGCTCCTCTATTGTCATGCCCTTTATGGTCGCCAATTCCTTGATTAGTTTGAGATTAGCCATTTCTTTCGCTGCGTGTTGGTAAGACATACGCAAAGTTTTAATAATTTTTACAGTAAAGTATTACTTTACCAATGGAAATTATTATTATCTTTGCACTCGCAAAGTTATAAAAAAAATCCCAATCATGCAACCAAACGCGACAAAAATCAACATCGGAGAGCTGATTTTCGGCATGAATGTCGGTGATGTTATTTCTTTGCCGATAGAGAGGACCGTAAATGTCAGAGCCTATGCCTCTCAGGTAGGACTTACCAACGGTCGCAAATACCGCACATCCACCCATCCTGAGGAGAGAGTGGTAAAAGTGATAAGAATGAAGTAAGCCAAACTTTGCTATGTCAAGAAACAATATGCAGGAAAATGAAACAACTATGGGGATAGACCCCAAGAGATACTACACCGTGACCGAGGCAGCCAAGGTTATCGGAGTACACCGCTTCACCGTCTGGCGGTGGGTGAAGGCCATGCGCCTACGAGGCAGAACGAGGATGGTGAACAACCGCCAGGAATTCCTAGGCTCGGAGTTGGAGAAACTGTTCAGGCATATCTGACACAACAAGAAAATGCACCATGATGGAACAGACGATCAACAACGACATCAAGCACATCGAGGCGACACAGCTCAATGCCTATCTCGACACACTCTCGTACCGGCAGCGCGTCGAGTTTGTATCGGCTGTGGTGAAATCCGCCGGAGTAAGACGACAGACTTTCTTCAACTGGAAGGCAATGGCGTGCCGTATTCCCGGCTTCGCCAAAGAGATAATCGAACAGGTTGCCGGAGAGCCTGTATTCTTCGGTATAAACGACAAGATGCAGGAGGTGTGGCCATGATAGAGACACGCCCCAAATGCGATCCAGCCGGTGTATTTTCTGTCAAGCGTACCTGCGCGGAACTTGGAGTATGCCACAAAACACTTCGCAAACTGCGTCGCATGGGTCTGATCTCTCCATGTAACAGAAATCCGCACCGCCTTAAATATACCGGCCAGTCAATCATCGACTGCTGGGACAAAGCCACAGTGTTATGATCAGCAGCAACACAATACAGAAGGTACGTGACCTTGCCATCGAGACCGTCCTCAAACCATACGTCAGTCTGCGGCGCAGGGGCTCCTCGCTTGTGGGCTTGTGTCCTTTCCATGCGGAACGTGACGCCTCGTTTACCGTGAATACGGAGAAGGGCTTATGGCATTGTTTCAGCTGCAGGCGCGGTGGCGATGCCATCGGCTTCGTAATGGAGAAGGAGAACTGCACTTTCATAGAGGCCGTCGAGAAGATTGCCCAGGATAACAGTATTCCGCTGGAGTATGACAGGGAGAAAACGGATGAAGAAATCGAGGCTGCAAGACACACGGAGGCATTGCTTGCAGCCGTTGCCGTGGCCCAGTCATTCTTTGTGGCAGCAATGGCTGATGATAGATCGGAAGAGGCTATTACGGCGAGAAATTATGCCTATGGCCGTTGGCCCGAGAAGTTCTGTTCCGAGATGGGGATAGGATATGCGCCTAAAGACAGTAGTGCCCTCATTGAATATTGCAGGAACAAAGGCGTAGATACAGATGTCCTGCTGGAGACCGGACTGCTGAAGAGAGGTAATGACGGCAGCATATATGTCTTCTTCCGCGAAAGGTTGATGATCCCTGTCAGAAACCGGTGGGGCCGTGTCATAGCGTTCACAGGCCGCTATATCGGCGACAGGACGGAAGTGGCAAAATATATGAACTCCCCGGAATCTCCTATATATAAAAAAGGTGATACACTGTTCGGTATAGACAGGGCTTCACGTCTGCGTGACGCCACGAATATTATCATAGTCGAGGGAGCGCCAGATGTACTCCGACTCCAGTCTCTTGGCTTTGATAACACGGTATCCGCACTCGGGACTGCATGGACAGACGCGCAATTCGCAATGCTGAAGAAGTTCAACACCTCGATATGTTTCATCCCTGACTCCGACGTGGCTAAGAATGAGCTTTACGGCGCGGGGTTCAAGGCGGTCATGAGGAACGGGGCTGCCGCGATTCGCAA
The DNA here is from genome assembly GCA_002493515.1 of Porphyromonadaceae bacterium UBA7087. Classification (GTDB taxonomy): domain Bacteria; phylum Bacteroidota; class Bacteroidia; order Bacteroidales; family Muribaculaceae; genus Lepagella. The sequence continues at coordinate 29,201 of DKYZ01000005.1, forward strand.
AGGATTCGACGTGACAGTCAGGGAACTGCCGTTCTCGGAGGAAGAGATGACCGATGAGGAACTTGCGGAACTCTACGACGGTGAGGAGAATATACCGGAGAACGCTCCGAGAATCAAGCCCGGAAAGAATGATGCCGACAGTTATCTGAGAAGCAAGGAGGATTTCTCGGCTCTTGAAGAGAAATATTTTCTGACATGGCTCGCCCAGAAGAGATTCGGGGAGACAGACTCAATCTCGGGGAAACAAAAGATTGTGGCTGAGATTGCAGACCTACTCCGATATGTCGGGAACCAGCTGACGGTGGACGAGATCATCGACCAACTAAAGGTTTACGGACGTGTCAGACACTGGCGTGACGCACTTGCCAAGGCAATGGGTGATGCGCGGCGCAATCAGGAATCCCGTACCAATCTCGATGAGAGACAGAAGGAGGCCGAGGAACTGAGGCGCGCCGGACTGTTCGTCAGCGACAACTGCTACTATACTGTCGGAGACGATGAGAACGACCCTATGCTCGTGTCCAACTTCATAATGGAGCCGCTGTTCCATATTGGCGACGATACCAACGGCACCCGTATATTCCGGCTCAGGAACGAGGCCGGAGCTTCCCGTCTGCTCGAAATCAGGGAATCGGAAATGTGCTCGCTGAGCGCATTCCAGCAGAAGACCGGAACATTGGGCAACTTCATCTGGCTCGCAAAGATTGACAAACTCAACAGAGTGAAACGATTTCTTTACGGACGCACGGATACGGCGGAGCGGGTACGGAAACTGGGATGGAACTGCGAGGAGGAATATTTCGCGTTCGGCAACGGAATCCTGACCGACGGTTCCTTCAGGGAGGTCGATGACATGGGTATCGTCCGTTCTGCCGGAGGCAAGGCTTTCTACATCCCTGCCACCTCCAGGATGTATCTTAACAATCCCGAGATATACCAGTTTGAGAGACTCATGGTGCATAAGGAGACAAGCGGCGTCACGCTCAACACGTTCGCCACAAAACTCATAGAGGTTTTCGGGGGAAACGCCCGGATTGCGCTATGCTATCTTTTCGGAACTGTCTTCCGCGACATCATATATGCCAGGACACGCCATTTCCCGCTCCTGAACCTCTTCGGAGAGAAGGGAACTGGAAAGACAACGCTTGCCACCTCTCTCCAGTCTTTCTTTATCCACGGAGTTGATCCGCCCAACCTAAGCGTGACATCCATCCCGGCCATGAACGACCGGGTGTCGCAGGCTGTCGACACGCTCGTTGTCTTCGACGAGTACAAGAACGACCTCGACATCCGCAAGATAGGCTTTCTTAAAGGACTCTGGGGAGGAGGTGGCCAGACAAAGAAGAACACGGCGACAGACGGCATGGCGTCACAGACCATAGTCACTACCGGAGTGGTGATCTGCGGACAGGACAAGCCCACTCAGGACATGGCACTCTATACCCGTGTGCTGTTCCTCGCCTTTACCAAGACATCATTCTCACTAGCCGAAAGGAAACGCTATGAGGAACTTGTCTCGCTGTGCAACATGGGTCTGACACACCTTACAATAGAACTGCTGAGCCACAGGAAACTTTTTGAGAGGAATTTTCCGGAGGCATATTCGATGGTCAAGAAAGAGTTGTCCGCCAAACTTGCCGACACAAAAGTTCATGACCGAATCTTCGGCAACTGGGTCATGCCGCTGGCTGTGTTCCGGACATTGGAGACAGTGCTTGACCTGCCTTTCAGTTATGCGGAACTGTTCGATACCGCCGTGAAGGGAGTGCTGAATCAGAACGAGGCAGCGCAGGAAGGCTCCGAGATAGGAGATTTCTGGAAGTCGCTTGAAGGGATGCAGTCATCCGGACGTCTTATCGACGGAGTGCATTACCGCATAAGGTATCTGAGCAGATTCAGGCCGCTGGACATGAAGGAGGAGATGGAATTCAGCGAACAGCGTCCTATCCTTTATCTCAACACCAACGCCGTATCCCAGTATTTTGTCGGACGTGTCGCCAGTCCCACGGCATCACGGTCGTTCTGGTCGACGATTCAGTCATATCTCAAATCCCACGCCTCGTTCCTCGGCTTGAAGCAGGACAGATTCACGCTTCTGAACTCTAACGGCACACCGGATTGCTTCTACGAGACGGTCAACGGACAGAATGTCAAGCGGACAAGGGTTGTCAGACCCAAGGCCATGTGCTTTGACTATCTCCAGTTGAAGCGAGACTTTGGAATAGACCTTGAGACCGAACTGGTGTCCGATAATGACGATTCTCCTGAGGACAAGGCACCTTCCACAACATAGGCTTTATGAAGCATCGCCCTATTCCATCTCAATAATCAAGACTGTCCAAAAGGACGGTCTTTTTTCTTTCGGGGCATATATGTCCGGAAATATGATGCACATGTTGCGGCATTGACATTGTTGACAAGACACAATGATACACATACCAATATGTTACGTCATAATATCTGCGTTGACAAACGTTGACAGACGTTGACAAAATTCATTTACCTCAAAAATCCATAGCCAACGGTTGACACCGCGAAACCACCATATATACTTAATTTTTCCTCTTAAAATAAAGAAATGTATTGTATGACAAGGGCTTTGGGACACTCGTCCTGACCACTTATGTGCCTGGCGCCGCTGTCAACCATGTCAACCCCCGGGAATATATAGATCGCCGTTTTCATTTTCTGTAATAGCCATGTCTCGATGCCTCTGCGATCGTCATGGTTCACATGGTAACGCAAAGTCCCGCTAAGTCGCACTAAGTCATCCATTCCTCTATTTGATAGTCAGACGGTTATATGTAATTTTGCATATAACAACAAACAAGGTCGATGGCTTATGAAAATATATCAGAACAGGATGGAGATACTGCCGGAGTTTCTATACTCCGTCGGTCAGGCGGCGAGATTCTTCGGAGTCCACCGATGCACCATATACGGCTACATATCCAATGAGGAGAGACCGCTGCCGTATCTGCTGAACGAGAGGAACGGTCGGAAAATCTTCCTCGGCATTACGCTGATTGAATATAAGAAAGCCGGTCTTCCCAAGAAGGGCCGGAAGAGAGGAAGGAAGAAATGAGGGGGTTGTCAAACTGGTCGCCGTCCATAATGGTTGCCGTCAGTTCCAGCAGTACCAGGGAAAGTCCGGAAGCATGGATTCCTTTTCGGCTGCCATTGAGAGGTCAATGGCGAGCAGCCATGCAAGAGTCCGCATCTCGTCCATGTCGTCGACAGCCTTGAGATACCTCGCAGGCGAGACATTTCCTTTTGTCTCCATCCACTCGCAGGCATAGTGTTCGGGGTCGAGTGCATCGACAAAGGAGATGATCTCGTCAACGAGCGTCGAAATTCGGCCTCCGGTCATCATCGCCGTGAAGCAGAAGGACAGTCCGTTGCGCGTCATCCGCTGGAAATCGAAATAATAACCGCCATCGCCGCAGTGGGTGATGGAAACCTGCCAGCCACAGCTTACAGCTATTTTCACTATCTTGCTATGTGTAATCAAACTTGAATATTGCATCTAAAAATGGTTTTCTATTCATATTTGTGACCAATCTCTTTAATATTAGGAAAAATCCGCACAGTCGCCCTGTCGAGTCCGCGAGGATCCGGCAGGGCTTTTCAATGGGATACGACTGCGAATCAGTATTCTTCCGGCACCTCCATGTTCCGTATGGCATCGAGAAGCCGCTCAATCATCCGCTCGGTCGCCTCCATGTCTTCAATCACGGCCCGCATACGGTACGGCGCACCGTTTCTGCCATGTCCGGACTGGTCGAGCCATAGGTATGCCTCGGAATCGACATCAAAGTCCTCGTAGTATTCCTCCATATTCTCTATAAGGGAGTTGATGTTGGCACACCGCATTTCTACGGAGAATGAGAAATCCCGGCCGGCAGGACTGTACTTCTGAAACTCGAACTCGCTTTTCTGCTCCTTGTAGTAGATTCCGGCATTCACCTTCCATCCCTTGGCCTCGGCGCACTCGACCACAGCGTCTGTCAAATCGTCTATATACATATTATTAAGGAGTGTTGTGTCAGCCGTGGCGGAGCTTGTCCACGGCTGACTCTGTTAATCAATCCTCGAACCTTGCGAGAAACTTCTGCAGTCGGTCGTCACGAAGGTTCTTCAAGGCGGTCGGCTTGAGGTCGGGTTGCTGGCGAACCTGAAGTTTGCCGTAACCCTGCGCCGTGAGGTCAAGCTCGACCTCCGACAGTTCTTTGAGCGATATGTAGCCGTACTCATCCTCGATTAGTCCGGTCACGACTCCGAACATGATGGTGTCGTCTCCCTCGCGTTCCCCTTCAAGTATGAACCATCGGGCGGAGCCGAGTGCGAAGATTGCGCGGCAAATTGCTTCCTTTC
>DKYZ01000052.1 GCA_002493515.1 Porphyromonadaceae bacterium UBA7087
ACCATCGACCCGATGTGCGAGGGGACACCCTGGCTGTCACCCTATGCCTACTGTGCCGGAAACCCGGTGATGTACATCGATCCGAGCGGAGCGGAAGTTCGCGGAGCCTCCAGGGCCGACGCAAAAAAAATAGCTGAAGATCTGAAAGATATATTTAGAGATGAAACGTTTAATGAATTTCGTACACTGATAACAAACAATGGCTCCAAAATAGCCAAGATATCAGAAGCCGATATCTCGGCAGCCTTTGAGGGCGTCGAGTTGACGGAGGATCAGCAGGCTTTGGTAGACATGGCAGTTAATACAATCAACTCAGAGGATAAGCACGTGGTGGAATATATAAAGTCGGAAGGTTCTATTTCATTTGAAGCTACTGATGCTTTCAGGTCGGGATTTGAGGAGCTTATCCATATGCCAATAGAACCGACAATTAACAAATATAATGGCATACCGGTATTTCTTGTAAAAAACAGAGGCGGTGAGGGATTGATAACCTCTACTTCAAGCGGAACATATACTTTGGTCTTTAAGGATAATAAGATACATCGAAATGGACGGAGTGTCACTCTAGGTCATGAGCTGTTTGGACATGCTCGAGCTCTGTCTTTGAATATAGTTGATCAACATCAGTCTGCTATTCAAACAGAAAATTTAATACTTAGGATAATGGGTATTGACTACATCAGAGATGGTTCTGACCATGGCAATCGAAGTGTCCTTCAGAATCCAACAGCATTGCCAAATTATAGATGATATGAAATTCGTAAAATTTTTGTTAATATGGATTGCACCTTTTTTGGCATATGGTCAATCAGCTGACAATACGGAATCAACAGACTTAAATATAGGGTCAATTAATGATGCCGTGTTTCAGCAAATTGATGACATTTTTGACGTTGGATATTTAACCAATGGACTTCCATATATTATTGTAACGGGTGGACATGAGGTCTCCCCTTTTATTATAGTTATAAAAAAAGATAATGTATATATTGTCTATAGTGGTTCAATAACATGGTCTGGCAATTACATATCCAGATGCGAAAGTGAAGATAATAATATTTTGAATTGGGCGTTCAATGAAATGGCTATAGAATGTGTGCAATCAGACAAATTGAGAAAAAACACATATAGTCCAATTGTCACAAGTCTTTTATATGTAAATGAATTTAATCAAATTATTTTTTCATACGACAGTGATAAGTGTTTTAAATGTAAAGAATGTGAAGATAATATAAAGATTTTATTATCATTTCTATTCTGTAATTATATCTACCGATTAGATGTAATGGACTAATTGAATCCTAATACGAAAGTATTATGGAACCTATATGCACACACGACATCTTCGATGGATTTCGCATTTCGGTGGTGGCTATTTCGACGGCTCAGCCAATCCTCATTATTATGTCACCACTGGCATGGAAACGATAACTGCATGGTCGATAGAACGGCTTGCTTGAGTAGCTGACTGACTACTATCTCACCACCATCGACCCGATGTGCGAGGGGCCAATCCAGATGCCGACACCTTCTATCGTCCTCCGGAAAATGAGTGGCATATGGATCTTCCCCTTGTCATGCTGTGTCATATGGGTAAATACCGCCAGGCTCTTGAAATGGCCGAGAGAGCTATTGAGGCTTATAGATGTGGCGGCATTCTCAGGGCCATGCCGGATGGCGTCAATAAGTCGGATTATATGTTCATAAGGGACTACTGCCTCAGCAAGATTGCAGAAAACGGATAGATTTGTATAACGGGCGTGTTCAGCGGAGCTGGACACGTCTTCGACTACGCCTTGACGCCTGGCATGGAGACGCTATCGGTGTGCTGTGCCTCGATAGGTCGGATGGCGCCTATGCTCACTATTCGACCAATCGAGGCGCAAGTACACCTCCAGCGTCTCTATGCCAGACGTTAATGCCTGTATAGATACATAGCCATTTTGTAAGGTATATAAAATTATATATAGGCGCTGTGCGGGCTCCTTTGCCAGGGAATGAGTGGAGGCTTGGCCTTTATGAGTAAAATTGCGGGTATGAGTAAAATAGCAGGCCGGAATATGTTTGTCAGGGGATGATGCGCGTTATATTGGTATGGAGGAGAAGATTGTAATTGCGATAGATTCGTTCAAGGGGTGTCTCGGTTCGGCCCAGGCCGGGGAGGCAGCCCGCCTCGGCGTGCTTGATGTCATGCCGGATGCCGCTGTGGAGGTTGTCAGGATCGCCGATGGCGGAGAGGGTATGGCCGAGGCAATCGGCCATGCCATCGGTCTGCAACCGGTCAGGCTTACGACTTATGACCCCCTGATGCGGCTGACAGACGCCGAATATTATATTGACGACAAGAGCCGCACAGCCTATATCGATATGGCGGCAGCCTCGGGACTGACACACGTGGAGCCGGAATACAGAAATCCGGTGTGTACCACTACCTACGGCACCGGGGTGATGGTGGCAGACGCCATAAGGAAAGGAGCCACACGGATTGTGCTCGGACTGGGCGGAAGCGCAACCAATGACGCCGGACTCGGCGCGTTGCAGGCGCTTGGACTCGATATCTATAGCGTGAACGGAGCCTTGCTCGAGCAACCGCTAAGCGGCGGCATGATGACCGAGATATCGCGTCTGGACTTCACGGCGCTGAATGAAAAGCTTCGCGGCGTGAGTATAATCCTGGCCTGCGACGTCGATTCCCCCTTCACCGGCGAGCGCGGAGCCGTAGAGACATTCTCGCCGCAAAAAGGCGCCTCCCCCGACGATATGGAGACTCTCGAAGCCGGGATGGAGAATGTTGCGGCGCTGATAGAGGAATCAGTCGGCCTGGATGTACGTGAGCTTCCCGGAGCCGGCGCAGCCGGAGGGATGGGAGGCGGTTTTGCAGCCGCCGGGGCCGAGATACGAAGCGGTGTACAGGAGGTGATGCATTCCATCGGATTGCGCGACAAGCTCAGGGGGGCTTCCGTATGCATCACCGGAGAGGGGAGCGCCGACCGCCAGACCCTTATGGGTAAAGCCCCTTACGGGGTAATGAGAAGAGCCCTTGAGGCGGGTGCGCGGGCCATTCTGATAGCAGGCCGCGTCGCGGACCTCGACTCCCTGCTTAAAGCCGGATTCACGGCAGCCGAATGCATAAACCCTCCCGGCGATCCCGACATGAGGCCCGAAGTGGCCGCTAAAAGAATACGTAGCACCGTAGCGGCCGTGCTGACGCGGATTATGCGGCCATGAATGTGGCGTGAAGCGAAATTATTACTAACTTTGCAGATTGATACGGAGAGGGATTCAGCCCGGACTCCGTCTAAACCCAATTCGATAAGAATATGCCACGTCCAGAACATATGAACAGGGCGTTCAAGCCCGACAGGATTGTCACCCTGGCCAACGACAGCGGCGAGCCTGCCGGGCTCATGCAGTTTGTAGCCGCAAAAATGCCCGACACAAGACGCAACGACATAAAGAAATGGCTCAAATACGGCCATCTGAGCCTCAACGGCACCGTGACCACTCTATTCAGCGCCCCGGTCAATCCGGGCGACGAGGTGAAGGTAAACCTGAGCCGTCCGTTTGTCGTGTTCCGCCATCCCAGGCTCCAGCTCGTCTATGAAGACGAGGATGTGATAGTGGTCAACAAAGGCTACGGGCTGCTTTCCGTAGGGACACAGAGCTTCAGGAAGGAGGAGTCGGCCTACGACATACTGCGTGAGTATGTGAAGCGTCAGGACCCGCGCAACAAGCTGTATGTGGTGCATCGTCTTGACCGCGACACCTCGGGCCTGCTGATGTTCACAAAGAGCGAGGAGGCCTGCGAGACGCTCCGCCACAACTGGAACAACATGGTGCTCGAACGCTATTACGTGGCCCTTCTCGAGGGCAGCCTTGAGGAGGACAGCGGCGTCATAAAGAGCCGTCTCATGGAGAACAACCAGTTTGTGGTCTATTCCACCAAGGAGCCTGACGATGGTAAGCTGGCGGTGACGAGATACAAGGTGCTCAAACGCGGCAACGGCCTGAGCCTGGTGGAGTTCTCGCTCGACACAGGCCGCAAGAACCAGATCCGCGTGCATGCCTCCGACATGGGCCATCCCATATCGGGCGACCGCAAGTATGGAGCCAAGGAGAGCCGTCTCCACCGCCTGTGTCTCCACGCGCGCAGTCTGCGCTTCGCCCATCCCGTGACGCGCAAGGACATGCGTTTCGAGATTCCAATACCGCAGAGATTTCTGGCGGCGGTAAGCGGCTCCTGATGCAACAAAATATCCGTGCGGAAGGTTTTATAGATAAAAAGAGAGAGAAATGCCAATCGACACATCATCATACTACCCGGAAGTGCCGGGAGATGACCCTGACGGAGGGGAAGGTCTGAACAGGCCTTCCCGAGGACTCTTCGGCGACGAGAAACCGGCTGCGCCGGCTGTCGAGTCGCCGGTAGCCGCTATGGTAAGCGGCATTGAGGAGAAACAGGAACCTGGCGGCGACAGCCCCCGGAGGAAACGCGGCGACAAGGATTTTGCCGCCGGAGCCTGGGAACGGTTCGCCGACGCCGCGGCCACGTTCCTGTCGTGGGCTCTTGTGCCTATCCTGATGCCCGTCTACGGTATCATCATGATATTCGGCCTTTCGGTGCTCGAGCTGACGGCTATGTCAACGCGCGTGGTCTTCACCACAGTGGTGTTCTGCATCAACGTCATCATACCGCTGCTCGGCTTTTTTGTGCTAAGGAAGATGGGTATAGTCGACGATATCGGGCTCAACGAGCGCAAGGAACGTCTCATTCCATATGTCATCACGATAACGTGTATGGCCGGCACGGCCATATTCATGTGGCATAAGGGTGCGCCGCTGTGGGTGGCCATGTTCTTCGCCGGAGGCGCGACAGCCGCTTTGGTCAATCTTCTGGTCAACTTCAGATGGAAGATATCGGCCCATGCGGCCGGTGTGGCCGGCATAGCTGCGCTGCTGGTACATATCCTCAAGGACGGGTATCCGGAGCCGGCGGTGTTCACATGGTTCATAATCTCCGTGGTGCTGAGCGGCCTGCTCGGGTCCGCGCGCATATGGCTCGGACGCCACACGGTCTGGCAGGTAGTGGCCGGATATGCCGTGGGATTCTGCAGCGTGTTCTTCCTGATGATGGTGTGACGAGGGGTGGACGATTAGTGATGGACGATTAGTGATGAACTATTAGTGATGAACTATAAGTGATGAGGGATAAACGATGAGTGATAAACCAGCGAGAAGATGACGAGATATAATTATTCACGGCGTGAGAGCAGCGAGGCCTGCGCCAGAGGTGTGCGTATCGGAGGCAGCAACCCGGTGCGCCTTCAGTCCATGACCAATACTTCGACTCTTGATACAGCGGGAAGCGTTGACCAGGCAATCCGTATCGCGGAGGCCGGCGGCGAGATTGTGCGTCTCACCACCCAGGGTTCGCGTGAGGCCGCCAATATGGCTGATATCAAGAAATCACTGATAGAGAGGGGATGCGGTGTGCCGATAGTGGCAGATGTGCATTTCAATCCGAACGCGGCGTTCACGGCTGCGGCCACCTGCGACAAGGTGCGCATCAATCCGGGCAATTTCGTCGATGCCGCCCGCACGTTCCGCAAGCTTGAGTTTACCGACGAGGAATACGCGGCCGAGATCGACAAGATCAGGAAGACGCTCGTGCCGTTCCTGGATATCTGCAAGGAGCATTCCACGTGTGTCAGGCTGGGAGTGAACCACGGGTCGCTGAGCGACCGCATAATGAGCCGTTACGGCGACACACCAGCCGGTATGGTGGAGTCGGTGATGGAGTTTCTGCGCATATGCCGCGAGGAGAATTTCGACAACATCGTGATTTCGATAAAGGCGTCGAACCCGACGGTGATGGTCGCTACCGTGCGTCTGCTGTGCGAGGCGATGGAGCGAGAGGGGATGAGGTTTCCCCTGCATCTTGGCGTCACCGAGGCCGGCGACGGCGAGGATGGCCGCATAAAGAGCGCGGTAGGCATCGGCACGCTCATGTCGGAGGGCATCGGCGACACGATAAGGGTGTCGCTCAGCGAGCCGCCTGAGGATGAGATTCCCGTGGCCAGGAAGCTACGCGACTATATCGTGGCGCGTGAGGGGCATCCGCATATCGTGGAGCCGGCGACTGTGGCCGAGGGGAACGCCAGGGATTATGCCGACATCCCTTCCGGCTGGAAGGTGAAGTATCCTGTGGTAGGTCTCGACATAAAGGAGATTCCGGCTGGCTGGCATGTTGTCGATGCCTCGGATGAGCCTGAGGTTTTCGCCGACGGTGAGCCGGTTGTCATATCGTCGCGCCATATTAACGCTCCGGGTGAGATAGCGTCGTATATCGACCGTCATGTGGCTGCCGGAGGGCGCAATCCCTTTATTCTCCACATGGCTTATGATGTAAAGGATGCGGAGGATCTGCAGGTGCGTGCGGGTGTCGATCTCGGCTCTATGCTTCTCAACGGCTACGGCAACGGCCTCTGGCTGGAGGCTCCGGCTCTTGATTCAAAGACGGTGGAGGCTACAGCTCTCGGCATTCTGCAGGCCGCGCGTCTGCGCATGAGCAAGACGGAGTTCATCTCGTGTCCCAGCTGCGGCCGCACGCTGTTCGACCTTCAGGAGACGCTCCGTGAGGTCAAGGCTGCCACGTCACATCTCAAGGGACTCAAGATCGGCGTCATGGGCTGCATAGTCAATGGTCCCGGAGAGATGGCCGACGCCGACTACGGATATGTGGGGGCTGGACCCGGAAGGATCAGCCTTTACAAGAGCAAGGAGCTGGTGAAGAAGAACCTGCCGAGGGAGAACGCCGTGGAGGAGCTCATCGCCCTCATAAAGGAGAACGGCGACTGGCGCGACCCGGAATAGACCTTGCCGACGGCTGCGAAACTAACCGATAATAACGTGATGTCATGGAAAATATGGTATACCCTGTAGGAGTTCAGAGTTTCGAGGAAATCCGGAACAAAAATTATGTATATATCGACAAGACGGATATAATCCATCGTCTTGTCACTACTGGCGACTATTATTTTCTGGGGCGTCCGCGGCGATTCGGCAAAAGTCTGCTGCTTTCCACACTGGATGCCTATTTCAGCGGACGCCGCGAATTGTTCAGGGGTCTTGCGATAGACGGTCTGGAGCCGGGAGAGTGGGAGGCCCGTCCGGTGATTCATCTGGATCTCAGCGGAAAGAATTTCGGCAGTCCCGGTGAGTTTACCCGTTATGTGGATTTCCTTCTTTCGCGCCAGGCGGAAAAATATGTAGTCTCCACGCAAGGATATGACATCAATGAGATGATGGTCGTTATAGTGGAGGAGGCGCACCGTAAGACGGGTAAGAAGGTGGCCATACTCATAGATGAATATGACAGCCCCATGACGCGCAATATCTCACACCGGGAGCTTCAGGAGGAGATACGGATGGAGATGCAGAGTTTCTATTCGGTGATAAAGCCTTTGTCGGAGCATATCCATTTCTGTATGCTGACTGGAGTCACCAAGTACGGAAAACTTTCGATATTCTCCAGTCTTAACAATCTGAAGGATATCTCGCTCGACAACCGTTTCAGCACCATATGCGGGATAACCGAGGAGGAGCTTCACGGCTGTCTTCGACCGGGCGTGGAGCATCTGGCTGAAAATAACGGAATCGGAGTATCGGATGCGTACAGGGAATTGAAGGAATGTTACGACGGGTATCATTTTTCGGATTCGCTTGTTGACGTCTATAATCCATACAGCCTCATGATGGCTCTTGACATGGGGAAAACAGGTGAGTATTGGTTTGAGACAGGGACACCCACGATGCTTGTGGATTTTCTTCGCAATCCCCAGAAGGAGATACAGTCGTTTGCAGGAATACGTGTCAGTCAGGAGGCCATTTCGAGCATATCCCTTTTGCAGCCGCAGCTTGTGGCGTTGCTCTACCAGACAGGTTATCTTACGATAAAGGGTTACGAGCGGCGTCGCAACCGATATACCCTGGATTTCCCTAACCGGGAGGTCTCCAAAGGATTTTTCAGTTCTTTGCTTCCGATTTATGCTGGTTTGCAGCGAAGCGAGACGGATGATGTGGCCAACCGTATTTTAGATGCCGTGTATGAGGGGAATGCGGAGGCTTTGGTAGAGAATCTGTCGGCTTTTATCGCCGGGATTCCTTCGGACCTTCATAAGTATACGGGGAATTACGAGTCGCATTACCAGCTTATCATATATCTCCTCTTCAGGTTGATTGGCCAATCTGTCAGGGCTGAATATCAGACTTCTGACGGTTTTATCGATCTGTTGCTTCAGACTGAGGAATACATCTTCCTGATTGAGCTCAAGGTGAATGGTTCAGTAGAGGATGCAATTGGCCAGATTGAGCGGAAAGGATATGCATTGCCGTTTGCAGGCGATCCGAGACGGCTGTTCCGTATCGGCATATGTTTCGACTCTAAGACCCACCGCCTGAGTGATGTCCTGATACAGTAAAGCGATACATAAGAAAAAGAGAGGCGAGACCCGCAGATGCGGGTCTCGCCTTTGTTGATGTCGGATCAGACTCAGATTATTTCACTACCGATTTGGTGGTGACGCTCTGGCCGTTGTCAAGCTTCTGAACCTTTACGTAAACGCCAGCCTCCGGATTGGAGATCTCGCGTCCGGAAAGGTCGTAGTAGCGTGTCTCGACTACCGTGCGGCCGTCAGCTATCGTGTTGACGCCTGTGCCGACCGGGATATAGCCGTCGGTCTTGGCGGCATTGACAATCTGTCCTGTGGCGGAGTCGATGAGAAGAGCCACAGCGCGAAGCTTCTCCTGGTTAAGGATCACGGGTTCGCCGCTGAGGTTCATCTGTCCGGAGATATTGCTGAATGTGTAGGAGTGGCTTGCGGGCACTTCTGCGGCCACGCCGTCAAGGCTTCCGGGAATACCCTTCACGTCGGAGGTCATAACCACAACGTCGTTGAAGTGGAGTCCCCTGACAGACTCCTTACCCTCGCAGAACTGCTTCATCTCGGGGATGAACTCATCTGCGGTGCCCATGGCGTTGTCAGCATAGTAGTTGCTCTGCTTCCAGTCGTTGCCGGTTCCCGACATGTCATCCTCCAGGAGGAAGTAGGCAAGTGTGTATTCCGCATCCGGCTCCTCGGCGAATGTCACCGTGGCTGTGGCTGTGACATTGTCGTTGGCACGGTATGCCGTTACGCTGATGTCGGCGGGGCTTACCACGCTCAGACGCGTCTTGACGTCATCAAGGATGCCGAAGCCCATCTGACTGGTGCCGTAATACGGGTCGGCGTTTAACACACGGTCGATCCAGCTGGCCGGGAAACCGTCCACGGCGCTCGGGAAGTTGTTTGTGATGGCCATCGGGTCGCCGTTATGGTATGCCAAGGCGATGAAGTCGTCGGGCATGAGCGAGTTGAGATGCTCCATGGCGGCAAAACCTCTTACGCAGTAGCCGCACCAGGTGCCGGTGTATTCCTCCATCACTACACGGTGCTTTGGTACGAAAGGAAGCACCTTCACCATGCCTTCGCCATAATTGTTCATCTCGCTGTTGAGATTGCCGTTGACCTTTTCTATGGCAACGGTTACGACCTTGGTTCCCTTGGAGTCAATGCCCTGCATGGGAAGATAGACGGTCTGCTTGCGGTTGAAGACTGCGGGAATGGCTTCAGGCAGTTCATAGCTTCCAGCAAGGGCCTCGCCGCCGTCGATTGAATACACATATCCAACGGACTTGACTTCTGATGTACCGGTATTTGCGAGCTCAACGGGCAGACTGAACTCCTGGCCGATGGCAGCCTTTGCCTCACCTGCTGAGTTGAGGGCGACGCTGTATTCACCGAAGTCTCCATTGAGAGTTACGTTTATCGCCGACACAAGACCTGTCTTCTCCGAGCGGGTCTTCCACTTGTAGTATGTGCGCGAGCTGAGGATGTAGAATCCGTCGGGATTAATGCCGGTAGACATCACGAGGGGTTTCTGTGAAGACTCGTTCACTTCGTCCACAGTGAATGTGTAACCTACGTAGACACCCTCCTCGCCGATTGTGTATGCCTCGGGGAATGAGACTTTGACCATGCCGTCGGCGACAGTGGCGTCTACCGTGGCGATGTCGGCTACGTTCACCTTCACGCCGTCCACCTTCTCGCTCTTGAGCTCCTTGGAGAGCCATACCTTCACATCTGAGACGGGAGCTGCCTCCAAAGGTACGGAGAAGCTGACTACCTTGCTGCCCACGAAAGCGCGGTCAGCCAGCCTGATGGCCACGTTGTAGGTCTCGGCTTTGCCAGAGCCGTATTGCATATAGGCTCCTTCGGCATATGTGTAGTCGACCTCGGCTGCCGATGCCCCGGCTCCGGCAAAAAGAGCCCCGCAGAACACTGCGGCTGTCATTATATAGTTTTTCATATAGTCGAAATTCTTATTAGCGTTTTACAATCTTGTTGACAACAATCGAGCCGTCTTCCATGATGGCTTTGCGGATGAAGATGCCGTTGGAGGGATTCTCCACGCGTACGCCGTCGAGGGTATAGAACTCCACAGACTTCACTGCCTTGCCTATGCCCATGGTCTCCACGGATGTGTCGGGATCTATCCACCACTGCATGGTATTGATATCCAGTGTGACCATCTTCGAGGCATATTCCTTGCCGTCCACCACGTTGAAGAGCTGGAGGCTTACGGTGTCGAATGCAGTCCAATAGATGCAGAAATAATGGGCCATTCCATTGGCAGTGATGCTTTCGTTGCTGAAGTTGTATGGAATGAAGATTGATCCGTCTTCCAGACCCGGGTAGTCCATTTCGTCAAGAACCAGGATGTCGCCGTCGAGACGTACCTGGTAATACATGTTGTCCGTCTTGAGGATGTCGCTGTTTTCGTTGAGATTGGGAAGGATGAAGTTGAGGAGATTGTAACCGTATCCCTCGAAATAGTCGTAATATGTATCGAAGATGGGATATGACGGCACCTGGCTGATGTTTTCCGGTTGAAGCTTGATTACCGGGCTGTGGAATGCAGAAAGGTAATATACCCTGTCGGTGGCGCCATTGGCGATCATGCAGTCGTCTTCGGCGCATGTCATGATGCGGCTTTCCCTGTCGAAGTCGAAGGTGGTATTCTCGGAAAGTGTCCAGTCGGAGTCGTTATGGTACTTCGAGCCGAAGTAGTAGATGAACTGGCCTAAGGCGGTTCCGAGATACTGACGTGACGGGAATACCACCTTGTCGCCCTCCACGGTGCCCTTGATCCAGGCGTCGGGAAGATATGAATCATCGAGTCCCTGCAGATAGACGTCGTTGCCGTCGAAGCCCACGTTCACGAAATGGCCGCTGCCGTCGGCAACAAAAGCCCACTCCTCGGTCTGGAGTCCTTCCGGAGCCACAACCGGTTCATCCTCGAAAGGTGTGTTGATCTGCATGGCGTCGCCGGCGACTGTCCATACGCCCTCGCTGTCGGCCATACCGAATATTTTCTCCGGATAGTTCAGATTGCCGTTCTCGTCAGGGGTGCTGTCATAGCCGAGATCAAGGGTGATGACTCCGTCAACATAGGAGAACACCACTTCCGTCTCTTCGTTGGGGATGTAGGACACCTGCTCGTTGACAATGGTCTTGTCAAGCATCATGGCGTAATAATGGGTTGTGACGCCGTTGTATTCCTCATCATAGATGGGCTGGGGGAGTGTGGCCACGAGCTTGTCGTCGCGACGCTCGCATTTCAGGTATGAGTTTGTCTCCCATCCTCCGAAAGGATTGTAGATGTATACATACCCGTCGTCTCCTTCAACCACTGCTGTCGGAAGACCTGTCTGCTGGCCGAACATGATGTAGAACCAATAGAGGTAGAAACCGGTCACGTCTCTCTTGTAGACCATCTCTTTTCCGGCGGGTGCCTCAGTGATGGGGCTGCCTTCCGGAATCGTGATTTTCCCCGGTGCTTTGCGCATCCCCTCGGGAACGGCGTTCGCGAGCGATGTGATGCTCGGCTTCTCGATCCTGTTCTCTCCAAGACCGTTGGCCGGTGCTTGTCTGAGTTCAAGCTGTTGCGGGGCCGCCATGGCCGAGATGGGTAAGCCATTCACTTTACGTGAGG
>DKYZ01000097.1 GCA_002493515.1 Porphyromonadaceae bacterium UBA7087
TAAGTAATGTTGTCAATCTCCTCATTTTGATGTTGATTAGATGTTAATATAATATTGTGGATTCCGCCTGCCGTCCGCGACGCCTCTTCGGGCACCGGGGCCGGTCGGCATCCTCCGGTTGATTTTCGATTCCAAATTTATCAACCAAGTCATGGATTGCCAAATTTTCGACCGTCTAATTCGTAAATTGTTAATCCTGATTGTCAAATTGACTATTTTTATTGTCATTCTTTATATTCCTGACATTGGAGCGGAACACAGAGGGAGAGACTCCCACCTTCTGCCGGAACAGGGAATAGAAGTTGGAAGGGCTTGAGAAGCCCACCTCCAGGCCGACGTTTTTCAACGGCTCGTCGTTTTCCGGATCCGACAGCAGCTCTATCGCCTCCTGCAGCCGGAAGGAATTTATATAGGTGGAAAAAGAGCCCTCCGTGCATTCATTGACAATCTGCGACAGATACGTGCGGTTGGTCTTGAGCATCGCGGCCGCCTTCTCTAAGGAGAGGTCGGTCTGGCGATACGCCTTCTCCTCATTCATCAGCTTCTCCAGAGAGGCGAACATCTCCTGGCGGCGGTCGTCGCTGAGCCCCGGGGCACGCTGCGCCGCGCTCTCCTTGCGGTCGGCCAGGGCCTTCTCAAGCTGCTCGCGGAGCCTGCGCTCCGTTTCGGCCGTCTCAAGATGCCGCGCCACTATGTCGCGATAATCGCGCATACGCTTCCTGTAGTAGAAAAACCCTCCTAAAAGAGCCAGCAGCAACAGTACCACCGACGCCGCTATGCCGACGAGAAGTCTGTTCTTTCTCATCAGCTCCATCCCCTGCTCGGCGTTCTTGCGCTGCTCCTCGGAGACCTTGTATCTGAGGCCGAGCAGTGTGAACTCCCGCTCCTTCTCCCGCGAGAAGATGGTGTCGCGTAATTCCGAGCCGCGTCTGTAATAATCCAGAGAGGTGCGGTAATCGCCGCGCTCCTCATAAATTAAGGAGAGAAGATTGTATATCTGTATCCGGAACGGCAGCACCCGGTAATCCGAACTCATGTTCTCCGCAGTGAGCAACTGCCTGAGGGCGTCCCCGCCACGCCCGTGCCTCATGAGAAATATGGCATAGCATATGCGGGAATAGATACGGTCGTATTTGTTCGACACCGAGTCGGATTCTATGCTTTTCAGATAATACCTTTCGGCCTCCTCCCGGCGGTTCATGCCGCTGTAGATATCGCCATAAAAAGAATTGATGTAGCTCTGCTCGGAGTCCATATGGGAGTCGCGGGCAATGGCAGCCGCCTCGGAGAGGTATTCGAGAGCCTCACGGTATTTTCCCTGGTTGAACATATAGTTGGCCATGTTGGAGGCCGGGACATAGACCGACAGTTCACGGCCCGTCTTTTTTGCCTTTCGGTAGCTTTCAAGGGCATAGTTGAAGCCGGAGGCGTCGTTCTTGCTGAAATATATGCTTGCCAGGGCTGAAAGTGCCTCAATCTCCCCCTCGTCAAGCCCGGCGCGCCGGTAGCAGTCGAGGGCCTTGAACGCATAGGCCGACGCCTGCGAATAGTCCGGGCCCATGAAATGATAATAGAGCGACAGTGCCTTGGCCACATACCCGGCGGCCTCATATTCGCCGGCGGAGAAAAGCTCGGGGAAACGGGTCTCGAGCCTGATTACCGTCGGGCTCATGTCGGAGGTGTCGCGCCTGTTGACCTTGCCGCGCAAAGAGAACGACACTCCCGTGAGCTCCTCGGCCTCGCTTCCGTCGGCACGCCCGAGCCGGGCAAGCTCATCACCCTTTCTCACCAGGTCGTCATACCTGCGGAGGTCCGTGGCGCCGGCACACTGCTCCACAAGCCGCCGGGCCGGCTCCGACATCCCATCCGCCACAGCGGCCGATGCCCACGAATCCAAACCCGCCGACATCATGACCAATGCCGCCGCAAACGCTCCCGCATATTTATGTTTTATTCTTGATATCAAAGTCATATCCGATTATTCCTGTCAGGACCATATCAGGGCTTCCGGCACTTCCGGAACGCCGATATTCTGCAAAATTAATAATTATTCCTGTATTTCCGTCATTTTTAACACTCTACTATTTTTTCTTTCCCCGATAAAGACTATTTTTGCATCATAATATCCCGTTGCCGGCGCTTCCGACCCGGAATCCGCCCCGCGCAGCGATAAAACCGACTCACCCTATGGACGTCAAGATCGAGGAGGGATGGAAGAAAGCCCTCGCCCCGGAATTCGACAAACCCTATTTCAAGGCACTCACCGACATGGTGCGCGCCGAATACGCCAACCCCGCCGTAAGGGTATATCCGCCGGCACGAAGCATTTTCGCGGCGTTCGACGCATCGCCGTTCGACCAGACGAAAGTCGTCATCATCGGGCAGGACCCCTATCACGGCCCCGGACAGGCCAACGGTCTCTCGTTCTCGGTAAATCCGGGAATACAGATCCCACCCTCGCTGCGCAACATTCTCAAGGAGGTGCACGACGACACGGGAGCCCCCATCCCTGCCGACGGCGACCTGACCCGCTGGGCACGCCAGGGAGTCCTGCTGCTAAACGCCTCCCTGACGGTGCGCGAGCATATGCCGAAGTCCCACTCCGGATGCGGCTGGGAAACCTTCACCGACGCCGCAGTGCATGCCCTGGCCGAGCAACGCGACAATCTCGTCTTTATCCTGTGGGGCTCCGACGCAATCCGGAAGGGCTCATTCATCGACCGCAACCGGCACCTCGTGCTGACGTCGCCCCACCCCTCCCCCCTTTCCGCCTCACGGGGCTTTTTCGGCAACCATCATTTCTCGCAGGCAAACGCCTACCTCGAGGCCCATGGCAAATCCCCGATAATATGGTGAATCCCCGAAACATAATCACCTGCCTGATACTGAGCCTCGCGGCGCTGGCAGCCTCCGCGCTTGACACCTCCACGGCCATACTGAATCCGGATTTCCGGACCCTACGGACAGAGCTTGAGGGAGCTTTCCTACTGCCGCCCGTGGCACGCCTCGGCACTTCCGACCGCATAATAATCTCCTTCGACGAAATCGGCGACGACTACTCCCGCCTGCGATACCGCCTGATCCACTGCAATGCCGACTGGCAACCGTCGCGGCTTCTCGAATCGGAATACCTGAAAGGCTTCAATGAAGCCGAGATCGAGGATTTCGCCTTTTCGTCAAACACTTACGTGCATTACGTCAACTACCGTATCGCCATACCCTCCGACGACATGCAGCCCATCGTCTCGGGAAACTATCTCCTGCAGGTATTCCCGGCAGACGATCCAGATGACATCATCCTCCAGACGCGGTTCTCGCTCTCGGAGGGGGCCGTGGCTGTCGGCGGCACAGCCTCCGGACGCACCGACAAAGGATTCAACACCAGCTTCCAACAGGTGGACTTCGCAATCGACGCCTCCGGATTCAACATAGGAAACCCCTACCAGGATCTCGCGATAACCGTCACCCAGAACAACTCGCCCGACACGGAACGCACCGTAAGCCATCCGATAAGAGTGGCCGGGAAGGAGATTGTCTTCGAGCATAACCCCGACCTGGTGTTCGACGCCTCCAACGAGTTCCGCCGCTTCGAGACCGTAAGGGTCGACTATCCCGGGATGCGCGTCGATTCCGTGACGTGGGGAGGCACCAACTGGCATGCGTGGCTTGCCGAAGACTTCCCGCGCGGCGACAGCGACTACGTCTACGACTCCACACAGCGCGGACGGTTCATGATCGACGAGTTCAACGCCACCGACCCTGACCTGGGCGCCGATTACGTGACCGTGCATTTCACCCTCGACACGCCGGAAATCATCGACGGCGACATATATCTCGACGGCGACCTGACCCTCCACAGCCGCGACAGCCGGTATAAGATGCAGTATGACCGTTCACGCGGCCTCTATACCCTCCAGCTCCCGCTGAAGCAGGGTTCATACAACTATCAGTATGTGGCGGTGCCAAAAGGGAGAAAGGGGAAGGGGACGTCTTCTCCGGTGGAGGGCGACAAATTCGAGACAATCAACGAGTATCTCGTGAAGGTGTTCCACCGTCCCCCCGGCTCACGCGGCGACCGCCTCATCGGGGCCTCGACGATACTCTCCACTCCATGACAAAAAATACAGACTGAATTTATGCTACAGATACAGAATACACTTGTCAGCCTCGACCTCATCGAACGCTTTTTCCACTGCGACCTCGACAAATGCCTGGGGGAATGCTGCGTGGAGGGCGACGCCGGGGCTCCGCTGCTTCCCGAGGAGGAACAGGCCCTCAAGGATAATATCGAGAGGATTCTTCCTCTCCTGAGTCCGCGTGCGCAGGAGCTTGTCAGGGAACAGGGGCCGGCCTACACCGACTCGGAAGGCGACCTGGTAACCTCCATTCTCGACGGCCGCGACTGCGTCTTCACCACCTACGCTCCCGGAGGGAAATGCCTGTGCGCCCTTGAGAAAGCCTACAGGGAGGGCACCCTTCCCCAGCTGAAACCCATATCGTGCCATCTATATCCGGTGAGGCTCAAGGAGTATGACGGCTTCACCGCCGTAAACTGCCATAAATGGAAAATCTGCCGCTGCGCGGAGACGCTCGGACGCTCCCGAGGCATAAGGGCCTATGAGTTTCTGAAGGAACCGCTGACAAGACGGTTCGGCGCCGAATGGTACAGCGAGCTTGAGCTCACCGCAAGGGAGTGGCTAAAGTCTCATCCCGAAAAATAATATTCCCCACTGCCTATGACACACCTCTGCCTGATCTCAGTCTCATCATGGATATGGTATATCTCCATGGCGGCATACGCTTTCATAATAGTGAGCGCCATTGTCGTGGTGCTCTCTGAAAACCGCAACCCCATCCGGGCCCTCGCCTGGGTAATCGCCCTTCTCTTCCTGCCGGTCATAGGCCTGGTGTTCTATCTCTTTTTCGGACGCAGCCTCAAGGGGAGGCACATGATGTCGCGACGCAACAAGCGCAGGCTGCTCAATGACTGCGCGCCGCAGAAAATCGACATGGACAGGCTCGACCTCGCCCCCGACGCCCGGGTTCTCGTGCGTCTCGCCCACAACCTGAGCCACGCGCCCATGATGCTCAACAACCGGATAGAGATTTTCACGGAGGGAGCGGCAAAATTCGCGGCTCTGGAGAAAGACCTGCGCCGCGCGTCGCATTCTATCCTCCTGCAATACTACATCTTCTCCGACGACAACATAGGCAAGAAGATATCCGACATCCTGATCGAGAAGGCACGGCAGGGGGTCTCGGTGAAGGTGATCTACGACCATGTGGGAAGCTTCTCGGCCTCCAACAGCTTCTTCCGCAGAATGCAGGAGGCCGGAATTGACACCCACCCGTTTTTCCGGGTGACATTCCCCCAGCTGGCCAACCGCATCAACTGGCGCAACCACCGCAAGATCGTGGTCATCGACGGCGCGATAGGATATATCGGGGGAATGAACATCGCCGACCGCTACGTCACAGGCTCAGAGACCGACCACGCCTGGCGCGACACCCATTTCCGGGTAGAGGGGGATATCGTGGAGTCGCTCGCCTACAGCTTCGCCCTCGACTGGAACTTCATGAAGAAGACTCCGCAGCTCCAGCCGGTGAAGGTGGTGAGGCCCGGTTTCTCCAACAACCTCGGCATGCAGCTCGTCAACTCCGGCCCCACGGAGCCATACGACAACCTAACGCTATGTTTTCTGAAAGCAATCTCCTGCGCCAAGAAGTCGATATTCATCCAGACCCCTTATTTCCTTCCTACCGACACCCTGCTGCATGCCCTTGAGACCGCCGCCCTGTCGAAACTTGACGTCAGGATAGTGATGCCGAGCAAAAGCGATTCATCCATGCTCTGCCACGCCTCGTTCTCCTACATAACGCAGTGTCTCAGGGCAGGCATAAAGGTATATCTCTACGACCCCGGCATGATCCACGCCAAGTGCATGATAATCGACGACGATTTCGTGACCGCCGGCTCCACCAATTTCGATTTCCGGAGCTTCGAGAACAATTTCGAATGCAATCTCCTCATCTACGACCGTGAGGTCAACTCGAAGATGCGCGACATCTTCTTCAACGACCTCAGCCATTGCCGCAAGCTCACTCTCGCCAAGTGGCGCTCACGCCCGCTCCGGGAGCGTTTCCTGGAATCCGTGACGCGGCTGTGCTCACCTATATTATGAATTCCCAATAGCGACAGAAGGCCGCCGACATAACGCCGGCGGCCTTCCTCTGTCTATGGTTGTATGGCTAAATTCTTACTCTGCCTTGGGAGCCTCCTCAGCCTTGGGAGCCTCGGCTGCGGGAGCAGCCTCGGCAGCCTTCTTGCCTCCACGACGCGAGCGACGTGTGGTCTTGGCCTTCTTGCCGCCCTCCTCGAGCATGTTCTCGTTGAAGTCCACAAGCTCGATCATACACATCTCGGCGTTATCGCCAAGACGGTGACCTGTCTTGAGAATGCGGGTGTAGCCTCCGGGACGCTCGGCAACCTTCTCGGCCACTACTCCGAAAAGCTCCTTGATGACCTCCTTGTTCTGCAGATAGCTGAACACGAGACGGCGGTTTGCCATGTCGTCTTTCTTGCAACGGGTGATAAGCGGCTCAACATACATTCTGAGGGCCTTTGCCTTTGCCAGGGTCGTGAAGATTCTCTTATGCATGATGAGAGAAATGGCCTGGTTGCTCAGAAGAGCTTCCCTGTGGCCTTTCTTACGGCTCAGGTGGTTGAATTTCTTATTGTGTCTCATCGTTGTTTAGTCTTTGTCTAATTTATATTTTGAAATATCCATCCCAAAGTTGAGGTTGTTCTTCGCCAGCAGCTCGTCAAGCTCGGTGAGCGACTTCTTTCCGAAGTTGCGGAACTTCAACAGATCGTTCTTGTTGAAGACCACGAGCTCGCCAAGAGTCTCCACCTCGGCGCTCTTCAGACAGTTGAGCGCTCTCACCGACAAGCCCATATCCACAAGCTTCTGCTTGAGGAGCTGGCGCATGTGGAGCACCTCCTCGTCAAATTCCTCACCGGTCTCCTCCTTCGGCGACTCAAGAGTGATCTTCTCGTCGCTGAAGAGCATGAAGTGGTGGATAAGGATTTTGGCGGCCTCTTTCAAGGCGTCCTTCGGAAGGATGGAGCCATCGGTAGTGACCTCGATAATGAGCTTTTCGTAGTCCGTCTTCTGCTCGACACGGAAATTCTCGACAGCATATTTCACATTCTTTACAGGCGTATAGATCGAGTCTATAGCGATGACGTTGGGGTCGGCGCCTTCGGCCACGAGAATCTCACGGTTCTCGTCGGCAGGCACCCAGCCGCGTCCCTTGTTGATTGTGAATTCCATCTGGAATTTCGCGGCGGTGTCGAGATGGCATATCTCCAGCTCTGGATTAAGCACCTCGAACCCGGAAAGCACTTCACCCAAGTCACCGGCCTTGAACACATCTGTTCCCGACACCGTGACAGTACCTTTCTCGGTGTCAAGGTCCTCGGTCTTCTGCTTGAATCTCACCTGCTTAAGGTTGAGGATGATGTTGGTCACGTCTTCCTTGACGCCAGGTATCGTTCCCAGCTCATGGGCCACTCCGTCGATGCGAATCGAGCATATCGCAAAGCCGCCGAGCGACGACAGAAGGATACGGCGCAACGCGTTGCCTATGGTCTGGCCATAGCCCGGCTCCAACGGACGGAACTCAAATTTGCCGAACTTGTTGTCGGCCTCAAGCATAATGACCTTCTCGGGTTTCTGAAATGCTAAAATTGGCATGGGTCTCTATTGTTTATTATTTAGAATACAACTCAACGATCAACTGCTCCTTGATGGTCTCGGGGATATCCTCGCGCTGCGGGACATGGAGGAACTTGCCGCTCTTCGAGCTCTCATCCCACTCTATCCAGGGATATTTGCTGTGGTTGAAGCCGGCCAGGCAGTCGGCGATGACCTCAAGAGACTTCGACTTCTCGCGCACTGCGATCACGTCTCCGGGCATCACATGATATGACGGTATGTTCACTACTTTGCCATTGACCGTGATGTGCTTGTGGAGCACAATCTGACGTGCGGCCGGACGGCTCTTGGCTATACCCAGACGATACACCACATTGTCGAGACGGCTCTCCAGAAGCTGGAGAAGCACCTCGCCCGTAACGCCCTTAGTACGCTCCGCCTTGTCGAAAAGGTTGCGGAACTGACGCTCGAGCACACCGTAGGTGTATTTCGCCTTCTGTTTCTCGCGCAGCTGGGTGCCATACTCCGACGTCTTTCTGCGACGGTTGGCGCCATGCTGTCCCGGCGGATAGTTCTTCTTTGCCAGAACTTTATCCTCGCCGTAAATGGCCTCGCCGAATTTGCGGGCTATTTTTGTTTTTGGACCTGTATATCTTGCCATTGTTTTTGTTGATTGAGGCTTTTGCCTTCTCCGCTCCTTAGCGCAGCCGCGACCGCCGAGAGAAAGTCAGTGTGGCGGTCTATTCGCATTCAGAGCGATTGCCGGCGAAAGCTGTTGATAAGAAATTGGTTTCCTTGTTTCCTTTCCTCCCTGGGTTATACTCTTCTTCTCTTGGGAGGACGGCATCCGTTGTGCGGAAGCGGAGTGACGTCTACAATCTCCGTCACCTCGATGCCGGCACCGTGGACGGTGCGGATCGCGCTCTCGCGTCCGTTGCCCGGACCCTTTACATATGCCTTCACCTTGCGGAGACCCAGGTCATATGCCACCTTGGCGCAATCCTGGGCTGCCATCTGGGCTGCGTAGGGGGTGTTCTTCTTCGATCCCCTGAAGCCCATCTTGCCGGCCGACGACCAGGAGATTACCTGACCCTCGCTGTTGGCTAGGCACACGATGATGTTGTTGAAGGAGCTATGTACATGAAGCTGACCCTGTGCGTCAACCTTGACATTCCTCTTCTTAGCTGCGACTGTCTTTTTTGCCATACTTTGTTATTATTTAGTAGCTTTCTTCTTGTTAGCAACTGTTTTCTTGCGGCCCTTGCGGGTGCGCGCATTGTTTTTGGTGCTCTGTCCGCGCACCGGAAGCCCGATACGGTGACGGATGCCGCGGTAGCAGCCGATGTCCATGAGGCGCTTGATGTTGAGCTGCACCTCTGTGCGGAGGTCGCCCTCCACCTTGTAATTGCTCTGGATAACCTCGCGCACTGCGGCGGCCTGGGCGTCTGTCCAGTCCTGCACCTTAAGGTCGCGGTCTACGCCTGCCTTGCTCAATATGTTGTTGGCGGCGCTTCTGCCGATCCCATATATATAGGTCAAGGCAATCTCTCCTCTTTTATTCTGCGGCAAATCTACGCCGACTATTCTTACTGCCATATTCGACTTTTATATTTTTTGCAAAGGTAATAATTTTAATTAACCCTGACGCTGTTTCAATTTGGGATTCTTCTTGTTGATAACGTACAATCTTCCTTTTCTGCGCACTATCTTGCTGTCTGGAGTGCGCTTCTTGATTGATGCTCTGACTTTCATATCTTGTGGTTGTTTTTATTTGTATCTGAAAGCTATCCTTCCCTTGCTCAGGTCGTAGGGGCTCATCTCGACCCTGACCTTGTCGCCCGGAAGTATCTTGATATAGTGCATTCTCATCTTCCCCGAGATGTGGGCCGTTATCTCATGCCCGTTCTCAAGCTCGACCTTGAACATTGCGTTCGACAAGGCCTCGAGAATCACACCGTCTTGCTCTATTGCAGCTTGTTTTGCCATCTGATATCTCTAATTGTTTGTAGGTGTTGCCTCGGGTGTCGTCTCCTCCTGCGCCTCCGCGATGCCGAGCGCTTCCTCGATATAGCGGAATGTGGTCAGGATTTCCGGCCCCTCGGCCGTGATTAAGATTGTGTGCTCGTAATGTGCCGAAGGCTTCCTGTCGCGTGTGCGGCATTCCCACCCGTTGCGCTCTATCACGATATTCTTGCTCCCGAGGTTGATCATCGGCTCTATGGCGATACACATGCCCGGCCTGAGCACGGGGCCTATGCCCCGGCGCCCGCAGTTGGGCACTTCCGGATCCTCGTGCATGCTCCGGCCAATGCCGTGGCCGCACATCTCGCGCACCACACTGTAGCCGCGGTGCTCGCAATAGGTCTGCACCGCGTTCGAGATGTCGCCTATGCGCTTGCCGGCCCTCGCCGCCTCGATCCCCTTGTAGAGCGATTCCTTGGTGACACGCATCAGAGCCTCGGTCTTGGGGTCGACAGTCCCTATACCGAATGTATAGCAACTGTCGCCGTGATAACCGTTGAGCTCGGCAACGCAGTCGGTGCCCACTATGTCGCCCTCGCGAAGCTCGTAGCCCGAAGGGAAACCGTGCACCACCGTCTCGTTGACCTCAATGCAAAGCGTGCCGGGAAAGCCCTCGTATCCCAGACATGACGGACGCCCGCCATTGTCCTGGATGAATTCCCGGGCTATGTTGTCGAGATGACGCGTGGTGACTCCCGGGCGGACCCATTTCGCCACCTCGCCGAGCGTGCGGCTCGTGAGCTCGCATGCGGCACGCATCTTCTCGATTTCTTCAGCTGTCTTTACGTAGATCATTTCAATCTCTTACGCCTCTGGCAATTATTTTCAGAATACCCCGCTGCCCGTCGTGCGGCCCTTGATGCGGCCGTCTTTCATCAGGCCGTCATAGTGACGCATGAGCAGATGGCCCTCGATGATTCGGAGCGTGTCGAGAATGACACCCACCATAATCAGAAGCGACGTGCCTCCGAAGAAGGCTGCGAAGCTGCGGTTAAGTCCGCATACATGGGCAACCGCGGGAAGTATCGCGACGATGCCGAGGAAAATCGAACCCGGAAGGGTGATTCTCGACATGATCGAGTCAAGATACTCCACGGTGGGCTTGCCGGGCTTGATGCCGGGGATGAAGCCGTTGTTGCGCTTCATGTCTTCCGCCATCTGGGCAGGACGCACCGTAATCGCCGTATAGAAATATGTGAAGGCCACAATCATGACGAAATAAACCAAGTTGTACCAGAACCCGTAAAGGTCGGTCAAGGCCCCGAAGAATCCGGTATGGTTCGTGCTGAATCCAACCAGAGTCACCGGAATGAACATGATTGCCTGGGCAAAGATGATGGGCATTACACCGGCAGCATTGACTTTCAAGGGAATATACTGCCGGGCCCCTCCATACTGCTTGTTGCCTACGATGCGCTTCGCATACTGCACAGGCACCTTACGTGTGCCCTGCACAAGAAGCACCGCGCCGGCGATGACTGCAAGCAATATGACTATCTCGACGAGGAATATCACAAGACCGCCACCCGCAGAGTTCATCAGACGCCCTGTGAACTCCTGGATGAATGCCTCCGGGAGACGGGCGATGATACCTATGAGGATTATGAAGGAGATACCGTTGCCGACACCCTTCTGGTCGATACGCTCGCCGAGCCACATGATGAACATCGAGCCCGCAGCAAGAACTATGGTCATGAAGACTACAGTCCAGAATCCCATCTCCACATGGCCGCCGGCTGCCTGCACCTGATATTTCAGGTTCATCAGGTAGGCCGGTCCCTGGAGGACGAGTATCAGCACTGTAAGATAACGGGTATACTGATTCAACTTCATACGTCCGCTCTCACCCTCGCGCTGCATTTTCTGGAATGCCGGAAGCACCATGCCCAGCAGCTGTATCACGATCGAGGCCGTGATGTAGGGCATGATTCCCAATGCGAAGATCGATGCCTGGGAGAACGCGCCTCCTGAGAACATGTCGAGCAGCTGCATCAGGCCGTCCGAGGTGAAATTCTTAAGTGCTATGAGCTCGTCGGGGTTGATGCCCGGCAAAACCACGTAGCAGCCGAAGCGGTAGATGATCACAAGTAGCAACGTGATGCCGATGCGCTTGCGAAGATCCTCCACGCTCCAGATGTTCTTAACTGTTTGTGTAAATCCCATTGTTCTTTGTTGTTATTTGTTTATCGAGCCGCCTGCTGCCTTGATAGCCTCCTCGGCTTTCTTCGAGAACGCGTCGGCCTGAACCTCAAGCGCTCTTGTAAGAGAACCGTTGCCAAGAATCTTCACAAGGGCGTTCTTGGATACAAGACCGGCCTCGCGCAGTGTCTCCACTGTGATCTTGGAGATGTTGGCTGACTCGGCGAGCGTCTCGAGCGCATCCAGATTGATGGCCTTGTAGCTCACCTTGTTGATATTCTTGAAACCAAACTTGGGCAGGCGTCTCTGGAGCGGCATCTGGCCACCCTCGAAACCTATCTTCCTCTTGTAGCCCGAACGGCTCTTGGCGCCCTTGTGTCCGCGTGTGGAGGTTCCTCCGTAGCCCGAGCCCGGGCCGCGGCCGATTCTCTTGCTGTCTTTGTTGCTTCCGGGTGCCGGTTTCAAATTATGTAGTTCCATTGTTCTGTCTTCTTTTTTAGAGTTTTGTCACTTCCACAAGATGATGCACGGCCTTGACCATGCCCATGATCGACGGATTGTCTTCCTTGACCACGGTGTGATTCATTTTCCTGAGTCCGAGCGCGTCGAGTGTGCGCTTCTGCACTGCCGGGCAGTTGATGCGGCTTTTGACCTGTTTGATCGCTATCTGTGCCATTTCGTATACATTTAGCCTTTAAACACTTTTTCTACACTCACGCCACGGTTCTGGGCCACGGTCTGCGGGCTGCGCATCTCGTCGAGGGCAGCGATGGTGGCCTTAACCAGGTTGTGGGGGTTGGATGAACCCTTGCTCTTGGCAAGCACGTCGGTGATGCCGACGCTCTCCAGAACGGCACGCATGGCGCCTCCGGCCTTCAGTCCGGTACCCTCCGACGCAGGCTTGAGGATAATTCTCGAACCGCCGAACTTCGCGCTCTGCTCGTGGGGGATGGTCCCTTTGTGGACAGGCACGCGGATAAGGTTCTTCTTGGCTGTCTCAACGCCCTTGGCGATTGCGGCCGTAACCTCGTTGGCTTTGCCCAGGCCCCAGCCGATGATGCCGTCCTCGTTACCTACCACCACGATGGCGGCGAAGCTGAACGCGCGGCCTCCCTTGGTCACTTTCGTGACACGGTTGATAGCCACCAGACGGTCTTTCAGTTCAAGATCATTTGTCGATTTTACTCTATTGTTTCTCTTTGCCATGACTACACTTAGAATTTAAGACCGCCCTTGCGCGCTGCGTCTGCCAATGATTTTACTCTGCCGTGGAAAAGGTAGCCGTTACGGTCGAACACTACCTCGGTGATGCCGGCCTCGAGAGCCTTCCTGGCGATTGCCTCGCCTACCTTGGCGGCCTGCTCTGTTTTGGTCACTCCCTCGATGCCTTTCGACGAGGCTGCACACAAGGTGGCTCCCTTCAGGTCATCGATCACCTGGCAATAAATACCCTTGTTGCTGCGGAACACACTCAGACGGGGACGCTGAGACGTGCCGGAGATTTTCCCGCGGATACGGGCCTTTATCTTATTTCTTCTTGCTATTTTCGATACCATAATTCAAGCTGTTTTATTTCGCATTAGCTGATTTGCCCGACTTGCGGCGGATAATCTCACCCACAAACTTGATACCTTTACCCTTGTAAGGCTCCGGCTTGCGCAGCGAACGGATCTTGGCGCACACCTGGCCCAGCAGCTGCTTGTCGGAGCTCTCGAGGATGATGAGAGGGTTTTTGTTTCTCTCTGACTTTGCCTCTACCTTGATCTCCTTGGGTAGCTTGATATATATGGCGTGGGAGAAGCCGAGCGACAGCTCGAGCACCTGCCCTGTGGCTGTGGCGCGGTAGCCTACGCCGACCAGCTCCATCTCTTTCTTGTAGCCCTCCGAGACGCCTACCACCATGTTGTGGACAAGGGCGCGGTAGAGTCCGTGCATGGCGCGGTGCTCCCTGTCGTCGGTAGGACGCTTGAGCTCTATCTTGTTGCCTTCTATCTCTACGGTGATGTCGGGGTTGATCTCCTGGGAAAGCTCTCCCTTCGGACCCTTGACTGTGACTACGTTGTCCTTGACCTGTACGGTTACTCCGGCAGGTATCTCAATCGGTGATTTTCCTATTCTTGACATAAATACCTCCTTTGTTTAATAAACGTAACACAATACCTCGCCGCCGATTTTCTTCTCTTTGGCCTCCTTGTTGGTCATTACACCCTGCGATGTCGACAGGATGGCGATGCCGAGCCCGTTGAGCACACGGGGCATCTCCTTGTAGCCTGTATACTGGCGAAGACCCGGACGCGACACTCTGTGAAGGTTCTTGATGGCGTTCACTTTGTCGACCGGATCATACTTGAGGGCTATCTTGATGGTGCCCGACGGAGTCGGACCCTCCTCAAACTTGTAGTTGAGGATATAACCCTGCTCGAAAAGGATCTTGGTGATCTCCCTTTTCATTTTTGAAGACGGAATCTCCACCACACGGTGACCCGCATGGATGGCATTTCTCAATCTCGTCAAATAATCTGCGATTGGATCTGTCATTGTTTTAATTGTTAAATTGATTCAGATACACTCCGAACAATATTTAAAAATTCTCGATATGTCGGTTCTGACGCCTGAGGCAGTCTGCGAAATCAGCGGCACGGGCCTCCCTGCGGAGGTCCGGGTCGCTTTTCTCTCTTGCGCGGCATCTCCTTTCTCAACGCCGCGCGATGCGGTTTATTGTATCGGGTCGTGATTTTTTTCAACCCTTCTACCATTTTTTTACTTCTGCCTCCCGGCTGCGGCTTACCAGCTGGCTTTCTTCACTCCCGGAATGAGTCCTGCGGAGGCCATCTCGCGGAACTGAATCCTGGAGATGCCGAACTGGCGCATGTAGCCTTTCGGACGGCCCGTTATCTCGCAACGGTTGTGCAGACGCACCTTGGAAGCGTTCTTCGGAAGCTTCTGGAGCTTGGTCAGCGCATCGTAGTCGATGTTGCCCTCGGCGTCGGCCAGGGCCGCCTTCTTCAGTGCTGCCTTGCGCTCTGCATATTTTGCCACCATCCGCTGGCGCTTGGCCTCACGGGCCTTCATTGATTCTTTTGCCATAGAGATGCTTATTTTTCTTTTTTGAACGGTAATCCAAACTTCTTGAGAAGAGCAAAGCCCTCCTCGTCGGTGTTGGCGCTGGTGACGAACGTTATGTTCATACCCTGAAGCTTGGGCACATTGTCGATGTTGATCTCGGGGAAAATAATCTGCTCC
Organism: Porphyromonadaceae bacterium UBA7087; assembly: GCA_002493515.1. GTDB lineage: Bacteria > Bacteroidota > Bacteroidia > Bacteroidales > Muribaculaceae > Lepagella. The sequence continues at coordinate 15,123 of DKYZ01000097.1, forward strand.
GTGATGCCGAGTGTGTAGTTGCCTCTGCCGTCGAGCTTGGAGTTGATTCCCTTGAAGTCGCGGATTCGCGGAAGGGCAACCCTGACGAGACGCTCCAGGAACTCATACATCTTTTCCCTGCGCAGGGTGACCATCACGCCGATGGGCATCTTCTTACGCAGCTTGAAGTTGGAGATATCCTTGCGCGAAAGCGTCGGGACAGCCTTCTGGCCGGTTATGGCCGTGATCTCGTTGATAGCGGTCTCTATCAGCTTCTTGTCCTGGGTGGCTGCGCCAAGACCCTGGTTGATCACGATCTTCTCCAGGCGGGGCACCTGCATCACTGTCGAATAGCCGAACTCCTTTGTGAGCTCAGGCACTATCCTTTCCTTATAGTCCTTGCTTAGTGTTGTGCTGCTCATTACTTGATCTCCTCTCCTGATTTTTTGGAATAACGTACGAGTTTGCCAGCCTCGTTGAGCTTGCGCCCGATACGGGTCGGCTTGCCTGTCTTCGGATCCACAACGTTGAGATTGGAGATGTGGATCGGGGCCTCCATCTTCACAATGCCACCCTGGGGATATTTGGCATTAGGCTTCATGGCCTTGGAGACGATGTTGATCCCCTCCACGATGGCGCGCTGCTTCTTTACAAGCACCTCCAGCACGCGGCCGGTCTTATGCTTGTCGGAGCCCGAGTTCACGTATACCGTGTCACCCTTCTTTATATGAAATTTTGCCATTTTCTTCTTTCTTTTTGACGTTTAAAGTACTTCAGGCGCCAGTGACACAATCTTCATGTTGGTGGCACGCAGCTCACGGGCCACAGGCCCGAAGATACGTGTGCCGCGAAGCTCGCCGGCATTGTTGAGAAGCACGCACGCGTTGTCGTCGAAACGGATATACGACCCGTCGGGACGGCGTATCTCCTTCTTGGTGCGTACCACAACAGCCTTCGACACTGTGCCCTTCTTGACATCGGATGATGGAATGGTGCTCTTCACCGTCACTACGATGATATCGCCCACACTGGCATAACGACGGCCTGTGCCGCCCAGGACATGGATACAGAGAGCCTCCTTGGCACCGCTGTTGTCCGCTACTGTCAATCGTGATTCAGTCTGTATCATGATTACTTCACTTTTTCAATTATTTCTACCAGTCTCCATCTCTTGGTCTTGCTCAGAGGGCGGGTCTCCATCAGGCGAACGGTGTCGCCTACAGAGCACTCGTTGTTCTCGTCATGAGCATGATACTTCTTTGTCTTGTTGACAAACTTGCCATAGATAGGGTGTTTCTCTTTCCACTTGATCTCGACCGTGATGGTCTTGTCGCACTTGTTGCTGGAGACAACCCCTATTCTTTCTTTTCTCAAATGTCTTTTCTCTTCCATTTTCTTGAACTCTCTCAGGGTTTACTTGTTTTCAGAAGTCTTCTCCGCAGCAGCGGCAATCTCCTTCTGGCGCAACACTGTCTTCAGGCGGGCAATCTCCTTGCGGTCTTTGGTGATCTTGGAGGGATTGTCTACGGGAGATATCGCGTGCGCTACTTTCAATTCACGATAAGCCTTCTCTGCCACCTCTATCTGGGCGCGCAGCTCCTGAACGCTTAATTCCTTGATTTCTTCCTTTTTCATTTCTTATATCTGTTGGGGATATTCCTTATACATTCTGGCTCGGGTCATAGTCGCGGCGAACCACAAACTTCGTGATGACCGGAAGCTTCTGGGCAGCCAGACGGAGCGCCTCCTTGGCGATGTCGTAGCTTACGCCCTCCACCTCGATGAGGATGCGGCCCGGAGTAACGGGCGCAACAAAGCCCTCGGGGTTACCTTTACCTTTACCCATTCGCACCTCGGCCGGCTTCTTGGTGATAGGCTTGTCGGGGAAGATGCGGATCCAGATCTGACCCTGACGCTGCATGTAACGCGTCACGGCCACACGGGCAGCCTCGATCTGACGACCGGTGATCCATTTCGACTCCAGGGTCTTGATGCCGAACGAGCCGAAGGCAAGCTGGTTGCCGCGCTGGGCCTCACCTTTCATGCGGCCCTTTTGCGAACGGCGGTATCTTGTTTTTTTCGGTTGTAACATTGTTGTCTGCTCTTAATTAACGGTTGTTGTTTTTCTTATTGCGGAAGCCACCCTTGCGACGCTCGCCCTGCGGACGTCCGCCCTGCTCCTTGACGCCGATGGCATAGGCCGGAGTAAGCTCCTTCTTGCCGTATACCTCGCCGCGGCAGATCCATACCTTCACGCCTACGATACCTACCTTGGTGATTGCCTCGGCAAGTGCGTAGTCGATGTCGGCGCGGAGTGTGTGGAGCGGCGTGCGGCCCTCCTTGAACATCTCGCTGCGGGCCATTTCGGCGCCGTTGAGGCGGCCGCTGACCTGAATCTTGATGCCCTCGGCGCCCATGCGCATCGTGGAGGCGATGGCCATCTTCACTGCCCTGCGGTAGGCTACCTTGCCCTCGAGCTGGCGGGCGATGCTTGTGGCCACGATCTCGGCGTCAAGCTCAGGACGCTTGATCTCGTGGATATTAATCTGCACCTCCTTGTCGGTGAGCTTCTTGAGCTCTTCCTTCAGCTCGTCGACATCCTTGCCGCCCTTGCCGATCACCATGCCCGGACGCGATGTGCAGATAGTCACTGTCACCATCTTGAGCGTACGCTCGATGATGATGCGCGATACGCTTGCCTTTGCAAGACGAGAACGGAGAAATTTACGGATTATCGAATCCTCCAGAAGAGTCTCGCCGTATTTCTTTCCGCCATACCAGTTGGAGTCCCAACCGCGGATCACACCCAGACGGTTGCTGATTGGATTAACTTTCTGTCCCATCTTTCAAAATTAAGCTTTATCGTTATTAATTGTGTCGACAAACAATGTCACGTGGTTGGAGCGCTTGCGGATGCGGTAGCCGCGGCCCTGCGGAGCGGGACGCAGACGCTTGAGCATCGGCGCGCAGTCTACGAACACAGTCTTGACGTAAAGCTCGCCAGACTCTGCCTTGCGCTCGTTTTTCTGTTCCCAGTTGGCGATTGCCGACCGGAGAAGCTTCTCCACCTTGCGGGAAGCCTCTTTGTTGGAGAATTTAAGGATGCCCAGAGCCTTGAAAGCTTCCTGACCGCGGATCATGTCGACGACAAGGCGCATCTTGCGCGGCGACGAGGGCACGTTGTGCAGCTTGGCGAAGTATTCGCTCTTGCGTGCTTCCTTAATTGCCTCAGCTGATTTTCTTTTTCTTAAACCCATTGTATCTTATTATTCTTTTTTCTTGAACTGTAATGCTGACCATTATTTCTTCTTGTTGCCTGCATGGCCGCGGAAGGTGCGCGTCGGGGCGAACTCGCCCAGCTTGTGGCCCACCATGTTCTCCGTCACGTAGACGGGAATGAACTTGTTGCCGTTGTGCACTGCAAAAGTATGGCCCACGAAATCGGGGGAGATCATCGAAGCGCGGCTCCAGGTCTTGATCACCGCCTTCTTTCCGCTCTCATCCATGGCTGCCACTTTCTTTTCCAGCTTCACGCTGATGAATGGTCCTTTTTTAAGCGAACGACTCATAGTTGTCTTCTTTTAATCAAATTATTTTTTCCTTCTTTCAATAATATACTTCGAAGAGTGCTTCTTCGGCGAGCGTGTCTTCAGGCCCTTTGCATAAAGACCTGTGCGCGAACGCGGATGACCTCCTGACTGACGGCCCTCGCCACCACCCATCGGGTGATCGACAGGGTTCATCACGACACCACGGTTGTGGGGGCGGCGGCCAAGCCAGCGTGAGCGGCCGGCCTTTCCGCTCTGCTCAAGAGCGTGGTCGGAGTTGCCTACCACGCCTACTGTGGCGCGGCATGCGAGAAGCACCTTCCTCGTCTCTCCGGAAGGCAATTTGATGATCGCGTAGTCTCCCTCGCGTGAAGTCAACTGAGCGAACGTGCCGGCGCTGCGGGCCATTACGGCTCCCTGGCCGGGCTTCAGTTCTATACAATGGATCAATGTACCGACAGGAATCTTTGCCAGCGGAAGCGTGTTGCCCACCTCGGGAGCAACGTTCTCGCCGCTGACCACTTTCTGGCCTACCTCAAGCCCGTTGGGGGCGATCATGTAGGCCTTCTGGCCATCCTGGTAATAGAGGAGCGCGATGCGTGCCGAACGGTTGGGATCGTATTCGATCGATTTCACCGTGGCCGGTACGTTGTCGTTGGTCCTCTTGAAGTCGATGAGACGCAATTTTCTCTTGTGGCCGCCACCGCGGTAACGGGTGGTCAGATGGCCCTGGGCGTTGCGGCCGCCTGTCGACCGCTTGCCTGCTGTCAGAGACTTTTCTGGTGTGATTTTGGAGACTTTCCTTACGGTCTCCTGGCCCTCGGCGGGCTTAGCAGTGTAGATCTCGTTGCGGAACACACCAATAATCTTGTGTCTTTGCCCAGGCGTGGTGGGCTTAAATTTTCTTACTGCCATCAGTTTTTATATATTGCTGTAATAGTCAATCTTCTGTCCTTCGGCCACTGTCACGTAGGCCTTCTTGAACGCAGGCTTGCTGCCGCGTATCAAGCCGCTCTTTGTATAACGCTGTTTACGCTTGCCAGCGTATACCGCTGTGTTCACTTTCACGACGCGCACATTGTAGAGCTTCTCCACAATGTCCTTGATCTGGAACTTGTTGGCCTCCGGAGACACGGCGAAGGTGTAGCAGTTCTGCTTCTCGCCATATGCGGTGGCCTTTTCGGTCACGATAGGTTTGATGTTAATTTCCATCTTCTTGTTCTCCCGGTTTAAAATTCATTTATTACGGCCACGCTGTCCTCTGTCATCAGTATGGCGTCGTTGTTGAGCACTGTGTAGGCGTTGAGGTCAGTTGCCTGCTGAAGAAGCGCGTTGGGAACGTTGCGCACCGACAGAAGCACGTTGCGGTCAAGACCGTTCATCACCAGAAGCACCTTCCTGTCGTCGAGCTTGAAGCTCTTGGCGATCTCAAGATAACGCTTTGTCTTGGGAGCGTCAAACGAGAAGTTCTCCACCACGATGATCGAGCCGGCTGCCGCCTTGGAGGTAAGCGCGATCTTGCGTGCGAGCTGCTTCATCTTCTTGTTGAGCTTGGTGCGGTAGTCGCGCGGACGGGGTCCGAACACTGTGCCGCCGCCTCTGAGAAGCGGGGAGTTGATGTCGCCGCGACGTGCGCCGCCGCCCCCCTTCTGGCGTCCGAGCTTGCGGGTCGAGCCTTTCACCTCGCTGCGCTCCTTGCTCTTGTGGGTGCCCTGACGCTGGTTGCCCAGATACTGCTTAACGTCGAGATAAATAGTGTGGTCGGCATTGCCCTTCTCCAAATCGCGGGCAAACACATCATCGTTGAGTGTCACCTTTCTTCCGGTGTCCTCTCCTTTTATGCTATATACTGCTACTTCCATTATTTCTCAACTAAAACGATTGAACCTTT
>DKYZ01000114.1:0-16281 GCA_002493515.1 Porphyromonadaceae bacterium UBA7087
GGTTCGAATCCCAACCGGATCACAAATATAATCCCAACCGGATCACTGAAGAGCCATCGGAAGATGGCTCTTTTTCGTTTGCTGGAGCAACAGCCACCGTGCCTCTTTTGGAGCTGTGGGTCTTGGGTTCGAATCCCCATCTCCCAGGCTTCCGAGATGAGGATAGGGCATCGTTTTAGGACTCAAAACGCTGGCTATTACTATTTTGTGCTAAATCTCCCTAAATGTCTGATGACTATTGTGGTAATGATAAAAATTGACTAACTTTGCATTCTAATGACGGAACAGGAACTTGTAGCGAGACTACGTGACATAGAATGGGACGACTTCGAGGTCAAGGCCGCGAAGTCAGAACTGCCGAAGAATATCTGGGAGACCGTAAGTGCGTTTTCCAATACCTCCGGCGGTTGGATTGTGCTTGGCGTGAAGCAGTCGGGAAAGTCCTTTGAGATTCAAGGCGTGGATAACAGAGAGAAACTCGAACAGGATTTCCTTGGCACACTGCGTTCCGGCAAGTTCAACACTACTATTTTTGCGTTCTCCAAGCAATATACGATTGACGGCTGCAAGATACTTGCTTTCTACATTCCAGAGGTAGAGACGAAACCGGTGTATTTTGGCAATCCAATCAATACGTTTATCCGAATGGGTAGTGGCGACCAAAGGGCGACCGAGGGAGAGATACGCGCCATGTTCCGTAATCAATCATTCGGCTCGATGCCCCGATACACATCAAGAATGACGGTTTCGCGACGACAGATGAGAGCCAGTACAAGGTTCTCCGTGAGGCGTTGGCAAACATGGTGATGCACTGCGACCACTTCGATTCTCTCCGCTCATGTGTTCGAGTATATACCGACCATATTGAGTTCATGAACGGCGGCGCATTTCCTCTACCAATCAGCGATATTCTTGGCAAGATATACTCCAAACTCCGCAACCCGACTATAGCCAAACTCTTCCGCTACGTTGGCATCGCCGAGAATGCCGGTTATGGCATTAACAAACTTACGAGCTGGGAGACCCTTACCGGCACCAAACCCACCATCGAAAGCGACCGCACTATCGCAACAGTTACCTTCCCCCTCAAGTCTGCTATCCAACGACTAATAGATACTGACAACTCTGATGTTGGTGTAAATGTCCCTGTAAACGTCCCTGTAAATGTCCCTGTAAATGTCCCTGTAAAACTAACTGCTACCCAACAGAAAGTGTTGGATATCATCAATGAGAATCCGTCAATCACTCATGTTGAGATGTCTCAAAAGTTATCAGTGACTGAGAAAACAGCTAAAAGAGCAACTAAGGCTCTCCGTGAGTTAGGACTATTAAAACGAGAAGGAAGCGACAAAAGTGGCCATTGGATATCACACATAAATTGACTATCATGCAATAAACAATGGCCTCTCCCTGCGGCTGGCGGACGGGACGGACGCCGCCCGGGGCGTCCCCTATAAAAAATTTTTCCATATATCCAATACCATATGTTATTGTATTTACAAAAATAGGCATATAATTTTGCGTTCGGATATTTTTCCATGAAATAATCCGGTAAACTAAACATATGGCTACAAGAAACACATCCAAGACAAAAACATTGACTGCCGCCCAGAGGGCGTCGCTGAAGCTGCTGCTGCGCGGGGAATGCAGCCATGAGCTCGAGGAGAGCGTCATGGATGAGTTCCTCAGCCTCGGTTCCGTGGTGAGCTACAAACGCGGAGAGGTCATCTGCCGCGCCGGCACGCTCGACCGCAACATCTATATAATCATCGAGGGCATCATCTGCCGCTGGCGCTGGAACGACAGCAAGGAGACCGTCGACACTTTCGGAATGCCCGGAACCCTCTTCACCGAATACCACTGCTACTACGCCGGAAAAGAGTCGCACGCCTTCTTCGAGGCCTGCTGTCCCACCCTCCTGCTCAAGGTCCCCGCCCGTGAATACGACGAGCTGATCAACCGCTCCCACGAGTTCGCGAAATGGTGTCTCTGCATGGCCCAGTGCCAGCTCTACACATACGAGATACGCGAGATCAACCTCAACGGCAGCGTGCGCGACCGCTACATGACCCTGATGGGCCACCGCCCCGACATCATCCGCCAGGTACCCCTGCGCACCATCGCCGCCTATCTCGGCGTCTCCCCGCAGTATCTCAGCACCCTGCGCACCAAATGGCTCCTGGAGGACGACAAGAAATGACCCTCGCATCCATCACACGACTTACAGACCACAAAAGATAACTTCATGAAAAACTTAACATTACCACACACCGGCATAGCGGCGGCAGCGGCTGCCATATGCCTGATGTCGGCCTCCCCCGCCCTCGCGGCCGACATAACGTTCTCCTACGGCCAGCCCGGCGAGCAGTACAAGGTCTACGGATTCGACAAAAAGGAGGCCTACGACGTTGCGATACGCATAGCCGACGCCTCATACGCCGGAGCCAAGGTAAAGGGTTTCGAGGTGCCGCTCCCTGTCGAGGCCACCAGCGTCGAGAATCTCACCGGATGGATGTCGAGCGAACTCAAGCTCGAGAACAAGGTCAACGTGCCCGATATCGCCGTCAAGGAGGCCACACTCGAGGACTGGGTGCTGAAAGTCACCTTCGACGAGCCGTATGAGATCCCCGCAGAGGGTGTCTATGTAGGCTATTCGTTCAACGTCACCGAGCTCGGCGACTACTCCAGCTACCCCGTGGCAGTCTTCAGCGGCACTGACCCCGACGGCCTTTACCTCCACACCAGCCGCACGCGCCTGAAATGGAAAAGCGTCGTCGAGACCACAGGAGCCGTCAGCGCGATGACCGTATATCTTGAGACCCAGACCGGCGACTACGCCATGACCCCCGTGCTTCCGGCCCTCAGCCATGCCGGACTGGAGGAGGGCGTCCTGAAGGCCACCTTTGTCAACAAAGGCGCCGTCGACGCCACATCGGTAGGATTCACCTGCACCATCGGCGAGACCGCGATAAGCGAGACATACACCCTCCCCGAGCCCGTCAAGGGTGGCGGAGGCCGCAGCGAGGTGGAGATACCCCTCGGCAAGATGCCCGAGCCGGGAGTATACCCCGTCAGGCTCACCGTGGAGACCATCAACGGACAACCCAACGGCGACAAGGTGGATACGGCAGAGGGTGAGCTTGAGGTGCTCCCCTTCATCCCCGTCACACGCCCCCTCGTAGAGGAGTTCACCGGACTCGGATGCGCCTTCTGCCCGCGCGGCTACGTGGCCATGGAGGAGATGAACGAGGCCCTCGGCGACATGTTCGTCGGAATGGCCTACCATGCCCAGGCCTACGAGGCGGGAGGCATGGTCACGCTCCCCAACTCTGAGTTCCCCGTAGACGTCCCGGGCTATCCCAACGGCACCATCAACAGAGACCAGATGCTCGACCCGGGTTACTTCCAGGAGAAATGGCCTGTCTACCAGGCTGAGTTCTCTCCCGCGTCGGTAGACGTCAGCCTCGAATGGGCCGGCAGCGAGGGCAAGGACTTCGACGCCAGGGTCAAGGTGAGGTTCGCACGCCCCTTCACCGACGGCGACTACCGCATCTCGGTGGCTCTCGTGGCCGACGGCCTCAGCAACCCCAAGTGGCACCAGAGCAACGCCTACTCCGGGGAGTCGAGCGAGATATACACAGGCAAATGGTGGGATCTCTTCACCCAGGCCGGACGCACAGTCACCGGACTGACATTCAACGACGTGGTGGCCTACTACCGCGATGTCAGGGGTGTGGAGGGCTCTGTGCCCGCATCCATGGAAGCCGGCGACGAGGCCGTCTATGAGTGCCGCATCAGCAAGGCCGATATCCTCAACATCGACGGAGATGAGTTCATCAACGAGGAGGCCACGATCCACGCCGTGGGAATACTTCTCGACGCCACCACAGGAAAAGTGGTCAACTGCAACAAGTCTGCAAGCCTCGACTACACCTACACCGGCATAGACGAAGTGAAGACCGCCGACGTAGTATCGACAACCTACTACGACCTGCAGGGCCTCAGGGTCGCCGACCCGCGCCAGGGCATATTCATAAAGGTCGACACCCTGTCCGACGGCACCACTGCCCGCAGCAAGGTAAGACTGTAAGACACAGGCAACTGACATTTATTTCATAATAATTGGGAAAATGATTGAGACCGGGAGGGACGCCGCCGCGTGTCCCTCCCGCTTTTATCCCGGGGCGGCGGACGTCCTCGTCCGCCAGCCTGAAAATGTCTTGATTGTGCTGAAATTTTATATATTTGATTTTTTGAGTAAATTTGGGCCACCAAACAGCTTTGACACCGACGTATGGGAAAAACCTTGTCTACATTCATCATTACCGCATACTGCCTACGGATTATCCTGGCTGTCATCAGCCTCTCGGCGTCATTAGCCATGAATGCCGCCCTCCCCTTCCGGGGAGTCGGGGCGGCACGCGCCGACCTCTTCTCCGACGACCTCCTGGCCCTCCCCATGGAAGTGCTCGCCGAAAAGGGCGACACATACTTCAAGCGCGAGCCGATGGCCGCCGACAGCGCCATGGCATGCTACTACGCCGCCACCTACCGATATCTCACCGAAGACCGGCGCAAGACCACCGCCGACCACCGCACCGCCGCCCGCACCCTCGACAACATGTCGGTGGTGGCATTCTCTGCCTACGCCGACTATTCCGGAGCATACTCCTATCTCCTGCAGGCCAGGAAGATAGCCGAGAGCAACGACCTTGACGACGTGGCGGCGATGGTCACCTCCGACATATCCGTGCTCCTCGGCACAACCGCGCGTTTCCGCCTCGACGACGACCCCATGGCCGTGGCAGAGGTCAACCGCTACTTCATCGAGTCGGTAAGGCTCGGAGCGGCGGCCGGCAAATGGTACGCGGCCCTCTACGGCGTCTTCAACATGATAAATTTCAATTTCCCCGACGGCAGGGAGGCCGTCAGGAAAGGAATCGCCGAATACCGCCGCCTGCGTGACGTCCCCTCCCTCGGCGGACTCAGGGACTACATCGGGCTTGTCATCGAGGGCACCGAAAGATACCTTGAGCGCGACTACGCCCATGCCCGCGAATCCTTCTCCCGGGCCGCGCAGACGGGCACAGGCCTGGCCTTCGACCGCAAGGGCGCGTTCAGTTACGAAGCACGGTGGTTCGCGGCCCACGCCGCGCTCATGCTCGGCGACAACGCCGCCTACGAGAAGACCCTGCTCGAGCGTGACGCCGCCATCGACACCGCCAGGAATCCGGAGGACAGGATAATCACCGCCAGGGAGCTGTATCATTACTACGACCGACGGGGCGACTCCGCACGCGCCACCCGCCATCTCGTGGACTTCTACCAGGCACGCGACCGCCTCTTCGCCAAGTCGGGCGTATCGGGTATGCCCGACTTCAAGCTCAAGGCCGAGCTCGACGAGAGCCACCTCCAGATGTCGGACGCTCTGCGAGAGCGCGAGCGGGTGAAGACCACCGCCATAGCGGTGGTGGGCGCCCTGCTTCTGCTGATATGCTTCCTGGCCTGGGCGATCGCCTACTACCGCAAGAAGCAGCGTCTCCTCATGACCCTCTACGAGAAAAACCGCGAGCTGAGCGAGGAGCGGCGCCACGCCGCGGAGGAGAAGCCCGTCGCGCCCGACACCGGCGCGGCAGCCCCTGAGACCGGGGAGGCCGGCCACGTTGACGCCGCGCTCGTCAGGAAGGTCAGGGAGGTGCTCCTCGAGAGCGACGCCGTCTTCGACCCCGACCTCCAGATGCAGAAGCTCTGCGAGCTGGTGGGCTCCAACTCCACCTACGTCTCCCACGCCATAAACGCCGGCCTGGGGAAAAGCTTCAAGACCCTCGTCACGGAGCGCCGCGTGGCCGAGGCATGCCGCCTGCTCGACGACGAAAAGGCCGCCGCAGCCTTCACCGTGGAGAGCATCGGACGCCAGGTGGGGTTCAATTCCAGGGTCACTTTCACACGTGCCTTCAAGTCGGTGACGGGTATCTCCCCCTCCGAATACCGCGACGCGGCACAGAGGTATTCCCGTAAAAATCAGCGCCTGACGTAACATTTTATAAAATGAAACGACTCATTTTAGCCGCTGACGCCAATACCTGGCGTCCGGCGGCTCTCCCCTATTGACAGGAATCCCGCCAGTCTCTATTTTTGCACCAGTAAAACATCCGGCCTCCCCCGGGAGCCGGACAATATCAACTCTAAAACAGAAGACTTATGAGATTCCCACTGATCGCGACGCTGACACTGGCAGCGACCGCAGCGGCACAGCAGCCGCAGGCCCCTCTCGAGGCGGCTCCCGTCAGGGCATATGAGGCAATGGCGACGCAGCAGACACAGCCCATGTCGCAGGCCGACATGCGTCGCACCCCCGCCATCGAGGTATCCGGCGTGCGCCACGCGATGCCGACACCCGACGACACCCCGGCAGCCATCATGGCCCAGCCCGAGGGCGAATACTCCGTAATGGTTAAGAAAGGTGGTGTCAGCCAATGGTATTTCCCGCCGCTCGGCGAGCTCCAGCAGTATGATGAAGGTATGGTAATCGAGACCGTAACAAACGGCGACAGATTCTATATGAAGCCGGTATGGCCAATCGCTTCCAGCAACTGCTGGATCGAGGGCAAGATCGAGAACAACGAGATTGTATTCCAGTTCCCGCAGATTGCCGACAGGAAGGAATACGGCGACGGTTTCGTGGCGGAACAGACGTGTATCGTATTCGGCTTCACCCCGAGCGAGGAGGATCCCACCCAGGGATGGTATGAGGCCACCGAGGAGCAGACCTACAGGCTTTCAATACTCGAAGACGGCACGCTCCAGGCGCAGGATGAGTATGCTGTGCTCGGCCACGGCTACTATTTCACTACCGATGAGGAGGGCAACCCCATCGATCCGTACTGGAGCTGGCAGTATACCGGAGCCACGATCACCACAATCGAGCCCGAGAAAAACAAGGTAGCCGAGATTCCCGAGGGTGTAGAGATGCAGGCCTGGAACAAGATCGAACAGTATTCAGCCACTCCCATGCAGGTAGGCGTGGACGGCGACAAGATGTATATCGTCGGACTCATGGCCGGCACTGACCTGGCTGACTCCCCCGTAGTAGGCACAATCAGCGAGGACCGCAAGACCGTTTCCTTCCCCTCCCAGTTCCTCGGCATCTACAAGCAGTACAACTGCGAGGCCTGGCTCGTGCCTTGCGATGAGACCGGCATGACGATATTGCCCGATCTCGTGTTCGACTACGACGAGGAGAACAAGATTCTGAAAACCGACGGCTCGTATTGCATTTCCCTGCGCCAGAACTCTCTCTATTGGGTCGGATTCGTGACGTCGCTCTACATCTGCGCACCCGACAACGCGCCTGTCACCAAGCTGCCCACTCCCATTGTGGAGAACTACTGGCCGGCTGACCCCCAGACGGGTCTGCTTCCGGAGCTCGACTTCATAATCCCGGAGGTGCAGGATATGAACGTGCTGCCTGTCGACAAGCTCTATTACAACCTGATTCTCGATGACGAGGTGTTCGAGTTCCTCCCCGACGAGTATGACGTTGCCGAGCCTATGACCGACATCCCCTATACCTTCCAGTGCAAGGATATCTTCTGGATGGGCGCAGGCAAGTTCTTCATGATCATCTATCCGGAGGACTTCGACAGCCTCGGCATCCGCTCCATCTACAAGGACGGCGACACCAGGATAGAGTCTGAGATTGGCTGGGCACCCGGATATGTCAAGGTCGAGGGTATCGACGCGTCGGCCAAGGCTGTGAGTGTGGAATACTACAATGCGGCCGGCATGAGGATTCCGGAGAGCGCCGCCAAGGGCATCTGCATCCAGCGCACTGTCTATGACAATGGCCAGGTAAGCACCGTGAAGACCGTAAGATAACGAAAAGCAGTAAGATACGATAAGATAAGGTAGACAGTCGGTGAGCCGGTTGGTCCGGCAGAGTGATAAAGAGGCGGGACACGCAGACGCGTGCCCCGCCTCTTTATCACTAATCACTAATCACTAATCACTAATCACTTCCCCGAACAGCCGCCACCCCTGCGCCTGACGATAGGCATCCTCGGCTCCGACGGGCACGACAAGCCGACACTGCCGGTAAAGCCCCGTCTCGTCCGGCTCGAATATGAAGCTCGCGCAGTCGAACGGTGGCGGCACTGCCGACATGCAGCGCAGCTCCCGCAGATTCAGACATCCGCTGAAGATCAGCTCCCCGAGCAGCGATTTGTTGGCCGGGAGTGTCGCTCTGCGGAGCGACACGCAGTCGGAGAAGGCATACGACTCCAGTTCCGTAACGCTCGCCGGCACCTCGGCCGAGCGCAGCGCGAGGCAGCGGCTGAAGGCATTGTTGCCGATATGCCGCAGCTTCGGAGGGAGGTCGGCCCTTTCCATCCACTCGCAGTAGGCGAAGGCATGCGCCCCGATATCCACAAGACTGCGCGGCAGCCTCACCTCCCTCAGCGAGTCACACCAGGCGAATGCGGAACGCCCGATCTTCTCCACACCCTCCGGCAGCTCCACCCGCCGCAGCGACGACAGTCCGTAGAACCCGTAATCCGGTATCTCCTTCACCCCACGGGGCACCACCGCCACCGTATCGGTCTCCGAGACGCCACACACCCTGCGTGCGAACTCCCCCGGAGTCTGGGCCAACGCCTCAAGCATGGCGAAGACCGTTATTATCGATGCAATCAGTATTTTTCTCATAAGTCAGGCCACGGGGATAAAAAAAGTCTGCCCGTGCGTCGGCAAAATTAATCAATTGCCGCCACATGGGCAAACCGCCGGCCACATCAGCCGGGTAAAAGGTCGGATAGAGGGAGATTCAGAAAGGGAAGAGCCTGCGCCTCATCGGCGGCGTGAAGGTCTGCAGCGCAACCTCGGCCGTGGCCGCCAGGTCGCGGTGGGCTTCCTTCATGCGCAGCTGCCAGTCGGCCCCCCGGGCCACGTCGAGCGGCGAGAGGGCGCGCCACAGCACAAAAGCCACCATAAAGGCATGCACACACTCCTTCAGCCGTATCGCCGCCACGTGGGGCACATTCTCGCGCAGCCTCAGGTGGAAATTCTCCGGGAAAGGGTCCCCATCGCTCAGCTCGTCGCGTGCAGGGTCGCCGACGCATATTGCGCGCAGCGTCAGCAGCGCCTCCGAGAAGGCGAGGCCCAGCAGACGCAGGGTGAGGGGCAGACTGTCGTCCTGGCAGATGTCGGTGAGCTGATGCAGCTCATGCGCGGAATGCCGCTCCGACATGATGTCGGCCTCCGTGAAGGCAGCGTCGGCGATGTCGGCGAGCAGCTCGGTGCGCAGGAAAGTGATTGTCGTCATGCCTCCGCCCCGCTGTCGGTCTTGCGCTTCGGGCGCACCCGCTTGTTGGAAGACACGGAGATTGCCGCGAGCGCGCGCTCCGCGGCGCGGGCATAGTCGTCGGCGTCCTCCTTGTCGGTGATCACAAACCAGTCGTAGAGGGCCTTGCTCACGATATAGTCGTGGGCGGCCGCCACAATCGACTCCCCCACTCCGTTGTTGAAGTTGGAGGGCATCACGAGCTTCAGGCGCAGCTCCGAGTCGCCGGAAGGGGAATTGTCGATGTTGGCCGAGCCCCCCTCGATATATTCCCCGAGATGGGTGCGCAGTATGCCCCAGGCGGCGGTGATGCTGCGCATGATCTGGTCGGCGTTCTCGGTGTCGTCGTTGGCCTGCATCGCCGCCACGCGCTCATGGTTGGTGCCGTCGCTGCGGCTCTTGCCGGTGAGATATGCCTTGTTCTGGATGTCGTAGATTATCTCGTTGATGAAGAAGGAGATTGAGATTGTCTGTTTCATAATTTCATGTTTTGGGGATGTGTAGGAAAAGGGGGATTCACCTCCTGCGGGGAGGTTTGCGCCAGTAGCATCGCGAGGCGGCGTCGGCAAGGTAGCCCTCGGCCTGCACGGCGGCGGCCTGCGCCTCCTCCTTGAGGGTGAAGGCATACCATTTCGCGATGATGCTCCGCGCCATGTAGGAGAAGAGGAGCGACGACACGGAGGGGGTCTGGGTGTCGTCGTAAGACGACGACAGGGAGAGGGTCAGGTCGAGGGCGGCACCTGAATAGTCGGCCGAGGCCACGAACTCGCGCAGACGGGCGGTAACGGCCACGGCCGCCTCGTTCCAGAAGCGGCCGAGCAGCTCGTCGTCAGCCCCGATGGTGGCCACACGGTTGAAGTCGGCGGCAGAGTCACCTGTGGATTTCGCCCCGGCGTAGGCGGTAGACTTCCCCACCTCGTCGATCACCGCCTGGCGCATGATCATAATCTTTACAGTTTTCATAATTCTGTCGGTTTTTTTACAGGCCACAATCAGTAGCCGTCACGCCGCAAAATTAGCAACCGCGACAACCGCCCCGCCCTTATCGCGCAAATTCCCCGTCCAGTCCGCCCCGCCAAGCCCTGCGCTCCCCAATGCCTCAATGTCCTTTTGCTCCAGCACGTTAGCCATGCCGTTTCAGTCCAGCGCGTTAGCCAAGCCGTTTCAGTCCAGTGCGTTAGCCCGTTCTGTGTGCGGGGCTCAAACCCCGCAAAAATCCATAGCCCTCTGTCAGCTCCGCCTCCATTTTCCAATCGCAGAATACGAGAGAATCCGCCCGAAGGGCTTGTCGCAGAATTATAAAGAACTTTAATTTCAAGAATTTAGAGAAAGAACAGAAGAACGGTGACGCATTCGCGCCAAGAACAGAAGAACGCTCCGACGGGGCGCCCCAGAGCCGATAGACAAATGCAAGCAATCAAAGCGCTTGCATATTGCAATGTAAGCTGCATACATTGATGTAGTAGCTCCGTTGCAACTGCGGAAAAATGTCAGATCTGCATATATTCATAAGATATACAAAACATATGCATTTTAACATTTGTAAAAAATAATTTGAAATATCTTGAAAATTTATTTGGTGAATCAAAAATCTTTTAATACCTTTGCAATCACATCGGGGCCACCACAGCGTTGGATGCCACCGGCAGAGGCCGGTTCGCCAGAAACGGAAGCCCGGATGTCATAACGAAAATAAAAATGTATTAAAGCGAAAAAGAAGCCATAAAACAGACTCAGACTCCCTACACCAAGCAACGATTTCCTATATATAAATAGGAGGCTGCGAAAGGTCTCCCCAACCAGAGATAATTATCCTTATTTATAAACCAATACTTATGCAAATGAAAAAATTCATTACAATGTGTCTTTCTGCCGCTTTGCTGGCAGGGGCAACGAGTGCTGAGGCACGCGTGACGCTACGTCAGGCACAGCAGATGCAGAGGGAAGGCAAGGGCATCAAGATGCTCCACGACGGTAACAAGAAAGCCCAGAGCAACATGCTCCGCGTCAAAGGCAACGGCTTCGGCAAGATTGCCTCCCGTCCGACATCCTCTCTCGTCAAGAAAGCTCCCGCAAAAGTGACAGACGGCGGTTCCGACATCTACGGATACTGCAACTACTCCACTCAGATCCAGCAGGTTGGCGCAGCTCTTTACGAGCTGATGTCAGAAGGCCTCGAGATGACATGGCAGGATCCCGCTTACATAGAGCTCGGCGGATATACATTCTCCGGAGCCTATGTGAAGGACGGTGTCTTCAAGGGTTACATCCCCGAGACATTCTGGGGCATGACATTCGGTATCGACTACGCCCAGATCGACTTCGAGTCAGGCGAGCTCCTCAGCGTAGAGCCTCTCGACCTCGCCACAGCACCTATCTACAACCGTCTGGCCTACGTCCCGACGGAGGACATGGTGTATGGCTTCGGTCTCATGGCCGACTACCAGAACACAGTGTTCATGTGCAGTGAGGATTCAGATCCTTCCACCGCTACCGTAATCGCCGAGTTCGAGGATGTAAACACCGTTCCTGTGGCATTCTGCTACAACCCGGTGGAGAATGCGTTCTTCGGCATCGACATGAACCAGAACTTCTGCCGCTACGACTTCGACGGCACGCAGACAGTTCTCTTCAGCCTTGCAGACGCATTCGAGTTTGGCGCCGGCTACTATGCAGGTCTCGCCTACAGCCCCATCGAGAATGTCTACTACTGGAACATCAACCAGGATGTTGACGCATTCATGGGCAGAATCGACATGAGCGGCAATGTGGATGTATACGAGCAGCTTGCAGACGGCAACCAGCTCACATTCCTCATCTGCACGAACGAGGCTATCATCAACGAGTTCGCTCCCAAGCGTCCCGAGATTGCCGAGATCAGCTTCCCCGCAGGCGACCTCACTGGATTTGTATCGTATACACTTCCTTCTGAGTACGCAGGTGGCGCAATGATTCCCGCCGATGTCGTTACCTTCGACGTCTACACCACTCTCGACGGTGAGGTGACAGGCCAGGGCACCGGCAAGCCGGGTGAGGTCTACAGCGCTACATACGAGAACCTTTCCGAGGGCAAGCACAAATTCGGCTGCTACGTATCATGCGACGGCGTGGAGAGCACCCAGGTATCGAAGACCGTCTACATCGGCAACGACACCCCGCAGGCTCCGAAGAACGTGATCCTTACCGACAACATGGTGACATGGGATGCCATCCCGGCTCTCGGTGTCAACAAGGGTTATCTCGCTATCGACGACATCCAGTATATCGTATATCTCCAGGGTGAGGAATACGGACGCACCAAGGAGTGCAAGCTCCCCATCGTTCTTCCCGCCGACGAGCCTCTGAACATCTACCAGGTTGAGGTGGTGGCCGAGTGCAACGGCAAGACATCCGTGGCCACAGAGTCCAACAGTGTTATCGCCGGCCAGCCTCTCGAGATTCCTGTATCCATCGCCCCGACGCTGGAGGAGGCACAGCTCTGCTCCATCTATGACGGCAACGGCAACGGCGCAAGCTGGACATATGCCGAGACAAACGACGGCGGCGTCTTCCAGATCAGCTATACAATGCCTGAGGAGGGCAATCAGGACGACTGGCTGTTCCTTCCCCCCATCAAGATTGACAATGTAAACAAATATTATACTCTCAGCTACGAGGTAATGGCACGCAGCGCCACGTACCCAGAGGAGTATATGGAGGTATGCATAGGCACAGCGCCCAACCCCGAGGCAATGATTGAGACACTCGTTGACGAGTACCAGCCCGAGGCTGAGGTATATACCAGCGCAAATGGTTATGTGAAGGCACCCGCCGCCGGTGTATACTATATCGGTTTCCACTGCACATCCGAGGCTGACATGATGGGTCTCAACCTGCGCAACATCAAACTCTTTGACGAGAACATCACCAACGATTCTCCCGCCGCTGTCAACAACCTCGAGGCTGTGGCATTCGACCAGGGTGTCCTCAAGGCAACTGTAAGCTTCTCTTTCCCGACCAAGACCATGGGTGGCAGCGAGCTCGCAGCTGACGCAGCCCTCAAGGCTACCGTCGTTGCAGCCGAGACCCTTACGGTAGAGGGCAAGCCCGGTGAGAAGGTATCTGTGGAGATTGCAACTGTACAGAGCATGAACCACATCGTTGCACGCACTTCCCTCGGTGATCTCAACGGTCCCGCAGAAACTGTCGACGTCTATACCGGTGTTGAGGTTCCCGCAACAGTAAATGACCTCGTGGCTGTCTCCGCTCCCGACATGATGAGCATGACCCTCACATGGGAAGCCCCGACAGAGGGCTATGACGGCGGCTTCATCGTTCCCGAGGATGTGACATACGACATCTACATGGTGGTTCCAGGCTTCTTCGGCGATGAATGGGCCAAGATTGACGAGGCCGGCAAGAACAAGACCTACACCTACGTATGCGAGGAGGGTCAGGTTCAGGATCTCGTGCAGCTCGGCGTCGTAGCCTGCAACGCAGCAGGTGACTGCGGCTATCTGCAGTCTGTAAGCGATGTCCTCGGCACTCCGTGGGCACTTCCGATGGACGAGAACTTCGACAATCCCGACGCTCCCATTTACACTCCGTGGATGATTTACCAGACCGACATCGAGAATCCCGTAAGCTGGGCTATCGACTATCTTACCAATATTGATGAGACATTTGCTCCCGAGCACATCGGTCTTGTAGGTACAGGTTCTGCAGGCGCAGTAAGCAGCCTCGGTGTTCCCCGCTTCACGACTAAGGATTATGAGGAGGTTACAATGGTATTCAATCTCTACACAGGCGAAGACAGCGCCGACTACGCAATCTACGGCTACTGCTACGGTATGGAGGAGCCTGTTCTTCTCAGCGAGATCAAGGGTGACAACGCCGGCACACAGTTCGCCGACTATGAGGTCAAGCTTCCGGCTGATCTTCTCGGCAAGGATTGGGTAGAGGTTCAGATCCAGTGCAGCTTCAACTCAGACGATGATGCGGCTATCATCGACAGCTTCTTCGCTGACGGCAAGGGCGTAGGCACAGGCATCGGTTCCGCACTGAACAGCAAGACAATCTCCGGCGGCAAGAGCATCATCACGGTTCGCGGCTTCGAGGGTCAGAACGTAACCATCTCCGCTCTTGACGGCGCAGTGGTTGCCAAAGGCATCGCAGCAAGCAACGAGCAGGTATACAACCTCAACAAGGGTGTATACGTAGTGAAGGCTGGCGACCGCAAGGCGAAAGTCCTCGTGAAGTAAACAACCCATAATAAAAACAGCCGGCATAAGTCTTGAAGACTTATGCCGGCTGTTTTCATATTATTACCAACCCTCAAAATCGATGAATTTATGGATAGTACAGTAGATACGTCATACGGACGCCTGTATCGTAGGCTTGTCGCAATGGAATATGCCTGGGAAGCAATCACACTTGCGTATTTATGTCAAGATGACTACACCTTGCTGATGTCGGCATTTATAGCGGTATCGCTCCTTTTTCTTGGCAGCGCTGCATATGTCGTGTTTAAATTTCCCGGATTTACAACATATGCTTGGAAGAGGGCGACTTCGAGAAATTGGAGTCTATGGATGTGGATTGTAAATATTGTTTTCCTCGTTTTACTTTTCGCGGAAGGGTATCTGCCTGAGTATATAACATATCCTCTGTCCATAGCATTGTTCCTGACAGGCTATGTGGTCCTGTTCATCGGATTGCTGAGGGATGCCGAGTGAGATACGATAATTTCAAATTTAAAGATACGCATAACTTGAGACGGCGGCTTTCCTAAGCCGCTGTCTTTTTAGTATATACCCACAGGTCGAACGCCCACGCTCGCCATCCGACCGACCATGACACTGAAAAATCCGCTTCCATCCGCTTCCATCCGCGATGCCATCCCGGCGGCGTAAGCCACAGGGATATCCGCGATGCGAAATATCCTTATCCAATCCAAAATCATGATTATTCTGGATGAAATAGGATTCCCCATCATCGCGGGTCAGCGACAGGCCAAGACAATCATTTGTCGGGGTCGAAGCCGATTCTTTTCCTGGCCGGTATCTTGCGTTTCTCGGTCTGAAGATCGGCAAGGGCCGTGTTGATGGCCTCCAGCTGCGCACGTGTATCCTCGTTGATGTCGTTGTAGTCAGCGAATATCTCCTCGAGATCCTGTTTCAGTTCCTCGAAACTTCTCTCAAGCGTGGAGAGGCGCAGCGCCATCGGATTAGCCGCTACCATCTGCCGGACAGCAACAAATGCCCGCATTATCCCACGGTTGATTTCAATTGCCGTCTTGCTTCGGAGTACGCTTGACAGCATGGCCACCCCCAATTCAGTAAACGCGAATGGAGCATACTTGACGTTACTGCCTCTTCCCCCGTTCAAGATGCCAAATTGGCATCTTGAAATTTCGTCCCTGGTGAGTTCAAACATGAAGTCATCACCCTCGAATCTCTCTATATTCCTACGTACAGCCCTTTTGAGCTGTGCGGTCTCCACTCCATACATTTCCGCAAGGTCAGAATCAAGCATCACCTTCTGTCCCCGAATCTCGTATATCTTGGAGCGTACTATATCAATATCGTTCATTTCTCGTCTTTTATGATTATCGACTTCTCACCGCAAAGCGGCATTTGGAGCCTCTAAGTTACTCAAATTTTTCAATATATAAAATCACAGCCCACAATTCTACACGAGTTCTACGATTCTTTTTCAAAGGCGGCAATGCCGCCTGCGCCAGACTCTATGGCGGCTTCGCCGCCGTTTTTTCCATCGCAGAATCCATGAGAACACGCCCTGCGGGCTTGTCGCAGAAACTGAAAGAACTTAACTTCAAGAACTTAGCGAATGAACAGAAGAAGAGAAGAACGATGGCGCTTTCGCGCCGAGAACAGAAGAACGCTCCGACGGAGCGTCCCGGGACGGCCGGACGTCCCCGCCCGCCAGCCTAAACGTATCAATGT
>DKYZ01000114.1:16584-38674 GCA_002493515.1 Porphyromonadaceae bacterium UBA7087
CCGCCAGCCTAAACGTATCAATGTCTCGCTGCGCGAGACCCGGAACGGGCAGGCTCGGAGACGGGACGTCTCCAGCCACGGTACTATCATTTGTCGGGGTCGAAGCCGATTCGTTTCCTGGCAGGTATGTTGCGTTTCTCGGTCTGAAGATCGGCAAGGGCCGTGTTGATGGCCTCCAGCTGCGCACGTGTATCCTCGTTGATGTCGTTGTAGTCAGTGAATATCTCCTCGAGATCCTGTTTCAGTTCCTCGAAGTTCCTTTCAAGCGTCGAAAGGCGCAGCGCCACCGGATTTGCCGTTACCATCTTCCTTATTGCCACAAAGGCTCTCATGATATTGATATTGACTTGAATGGCGATGTCGCTGTTAAGCAATCCGGAGAGCATGGCAAGACCTTGCTCTGTGAAAGCATACGGCAGTTTTCGCGTACCTCCCCAATTTGATGTTCCATTTTGGAATATCAAGTTTGCCTTTAATTCGTCGAACTCCATCTGGGTCAACTGAAACATGAAATCCTCCGGGAAACGCTTTATATTCCTCTTGACAGCCTTATTTAGGTTGGAAGTGGTAACGTTGTACAGCTCTGCCAAATCTCTGTCAAGCATCACCTTCTGTCCCCGAATCTCGTAAATTTTGGAGCGTACTATATCAATATCGTTCATTTCTCGTCTTTTATGATTATCGACTTCTCACCGCAAAGCGGCATTTGGAGCCTCTAAATTACTCAAAATTTTCAATATATAAAATCACAGCCCACAATTCTGCACGAGTCTGCGATACCCATTCAAAAGCGGCAACGCCGCCTGCGCCAGGCTCTGAGGCGGCTCCGCCGCCATTTTTCAATCGCAGAATCCATGAGAACACGCCTACGGCTTGTCGCGGAAACCGAAAGAACTTTAATTTCAAGAACTTAGCGCAGAAACAGAAGAACCGAGGCGCATTCGCGCCAAGAACAGAAGAACGCTCAGACGGGGCGCCCCGGGGCGGCGGACGTCACGTCTCCGGCCCCGGCGCCCTTCTATTTGACATAGCCAATGCGAAGGAAGAGGCTGCCGGAAACCACCGGCGTCCTCAATGTCGCCGATACCCGCCAGAACCGACGCGGCATCCCGCACAACCCCTCGACATAACCCGCGCCTGACGCCTCCTCTTCCCAGTACGTCAGATTGTCGCTCCCCTCCAGACGCCATCCCGCCACTTCACCGCCATACACCCCGATCGACACTACCCGCTTGCGCTCCCCGCCATCCCCGAGCTTCAACGGACGGGTGACGAACGTCGCCACCGACACCTCCCCCTCCACCTGACGCCGGAGCGGCATCCATACCGCCCCTCCCGACATCCACGCATACGCGCTCCGGCCACCATCTCCATCCTCTCCCACCGCTATCAACCGACGATGCCCATAGTCATAACCGAGGCGCACCGTGTCAAGCCAGCCGTGCCACTTCCCATCCCCCACCACACCGGCCAGCGCATCGCTGATGCAGACAATCTTCGTAGGCTGCGCCATGTATATTCCCCCCGACGCCACAAACGCCACACCGTTCTCCATCTCCGCCATCACCCCGCTGCACCGCTGGCCACCGAGCATCCCGAGCACGCGCCACGGTCCCCCTTCCGCGATTCCGGCCAGATAGACACCCTCCGCCGTGAGGCAATAGAGCATCCTGCCGCCATAGCCCGACATCGTGGATATCTTGTGGGCCTCCGACGCACCACGTATCTCCGGCAACAGCCGGAAGTCGGTCATCGAAGCCTCGAACACCGTCTGCCTGCCGCTCCTCGACATCGCCAGCATACCGGGAGCGGAAACACGCCGCGCAACCGGTATCACGCCGCTCCACTCCTCCGTCGGGGCCGACGCGGCAAAACCTCCGAAATAGTAACTGCCGTGAAGCGACGGATGCCTCCGCAGAGGATAACGCAGTGTCTTCCCGGTATCGCCACATTCCAGGGCGACAGCATCACATCCGGGGTCGGGATGGAAAAGAAACGGAGGCGCCAACGGCATTGACAGGTGCGCCGCCGGATAACTTACCGAGCCACCCCAGGCCGCGAGCCTGTTGCCCACCTTGCAGCATCCTTCCGGCGTGAGCACGGCATGACACAGGTAATCGGGAACGGCACAGGCGCCACGTGCAGCCTGCGCCTGCATGAAACCGCCGCCGACTGCCGACAGCGGCAGCGAGGCCACATGATGAAACGAGGCCGCAAGCAGACGGCTGAGATTGTCGGAAGGGGGAAGGGCGGGAAAGAGATAACCGCGCTCACTGTCCGCGTCGGGGTGTGTACGGGTATCGCCGCCCCACGAGAGCGCGGAGAGGGAGAAGGTAGCCGAGGCATTGAAAGTGACTGGACCGGAGGGCGGATTTTCGGTATCGGCATAAGGGAAGGGGTCGGAGATGAAGATGTCGATTGCGCGGACGTCGCAGGGGATGGTCTGCGCCGGGGCCGGGATGCTGACGCCAAGTTCACAGAGGGCAATGAGGGGTGTGAAGATGATGGTGCGGCTGTCGCCGGATGCCTCCCCCTCGAGGACGCGCATGAGTATGTTGCCGGCATTGGGGAGAAGCAGTACAGGGGGTGTGGGCATCACGTGGGAGCCGTCGTCGAGACGCCAGGCGGCGTAAGCGAGGAAGGGACGGGTATGTAGTCCGGCAAGCCCGGCGTCGGCCAGTACCGCCGAGAGTGCCTTTCCGGCCTCCCTGGGTTTCTCATCATCATCGAGGGTGGCCTTGACAGCGGTCTTGAGGGCCGGGAAGTCGCTGCCGGAGGGTGAGTAAGGGGGAAGGCCGACACGCCGCAGCGAGAACACGGCGTCGAGCTTAGGATATGGGTTGGCTGGGAAATCGGGATATCCCGGATCGGGAATCCTACCGTCCCAGGGGATCGGCGACAGGATGTCGGCGGAGTCATTGTCGGTGTCATTGTCCGGAAAACCGGTGGTGGCGGCGATTTCGCCGTCGGGGCAAAGGAGGTCATGGCGGTCGCTGCGCCGCGTGGAGAGGGGAATCAAAACAGTCTTCATACTTTTTTGCCGCGAAGATACCTCCGCCGTCGCGCCCCGCTCCCTTATCGCGCAATCCCCGGGGCTGCGGACGTCCCCGTCCGCCAGCCTGATCCGCGAAAATCCGTTTCCATCCGCGAAGCCATCTCGAAGGCGCAAGCCACAGGGATATCCGCGATGAACGACAATCCCCTAAACAGTGATAAACTATAAACGATTAGTGATTAACTGCTTGCTGCTGCGTTTATCGTTTATCGTTCATAGTTTATAGTTGATTGACGGGGATGGTTTTTCATCGCGGATCAACCTCAGGCCGTTCGGCCCGAGGTTGATGTGACGCGGATTACGGCGGGTTTTCGCGGATTTTTTCGCGGTTGCGCATTCGCGCCGAGAACAGAAGAAGGATCGGAGACGGGACGTCTCCGACCACGGGGCGGGAGAAAGGGTAATTTGTGCGATAACAATCCGGGGCAAAATGGAAAAACTAACTTAGCCGCGTCAAAAGGGTGCTGACCTCCGCAAGAAGGCCTGTCTGGCCGCCGGAGGCGGTATATCCCCTGACAATTTTCATTCACCAAAACACGACAGGATTATGAACAACTATTTCCCGCATGACGGCAACACACGCAACTCCGACATGATAATCCCTCTCCGGGAATCTATGGGCGCCGAGGGCTACGGAATATATATCATGCTTCTCGAACGACTCAGAACCCAGCCCGACTACATTAGTGTCAGAAATTACAGGACACTGTCCTTCGACCTTCGCGCCGACGCCGACAAAATCAAATCGGTGGTGGAGGATTTCGGTCTGTTCATCTTTACCGACGACGGCACACGCTTCTACTCCGAGTCTCTCATGCAAAGCATGCAGATAAAAGACGACAAAAGCGCAAAAGCAAGGGAATCAGCAAGAAAGAGATGGGAAAAATGCGAACGTAATGCCGACGCATCGAAAAACGATGCTAATAAAGTAAAGGAAACTAAAGGAAACAATAGTAAAGAAAATAAAACTACTGCTACGGCAGTAGAAGCAGGAGCGGCCGATGCCGTCACGGAAAAAAAAAGAGATGGCTGATTTTATAGAAATCCTGAAAGACTCCCCGAAATGGATTGATTCGATCTGCATGAGAAACCGGCTCGAAAAAACCGAACTTCCGGCATGGCTCGGCGAATATGAACTCTTCTGCCGATGCGAGGGGGTGAGCCATGACAACCTCCAGGCCGTCAAATCGCATTTCAGCCGGTGGCTTCCGACAAGAATCCGCAACCAAAGACAAAACAACGGCCATGACACAAAACAGAATGAAGATAGATTTCAACGACGTAGAGGCACTGAGCCGACTGCTGAGAGCGCAGATGCCTACTCGGAAACGCTTTAGCATCAACCTTCCCCACAGGGAGACGTCAAACGCCGTCTACGCCTCCATGAAGGCCGAAGTGGAGTTTCGCGGCGGCACAATGACAATCGACGAGCCTATGAAGGAATACATCTGGAAAGGGGCCGGATGGCTCATCGACACCGACGGCCGACCCGGACTGATGCTGGCGGGCCTCTGCGGCAACGGAAAGACCACCATGATGCGGGCTATTGGCAGGCTCATAGGCTTCATCTCGGAGAGGGAACTGGGCTACAACGACCGCAAGACACTCCGGATCCGCACGGCCAAGGAGATCGCGCAGCTCTGCTGCGGAAACGACACCCACCGCCATTACCGCCAGCTCGCGGCAGAGGAGATGCTCGGAATCGACGACCTCGGCTGCGAGCCGAGGGAGGTGTTGCGCTACGGAATGCCGCTGACTCCCCTGGTGGATCTCCTTTCGGAGCGCTACGACCGCCAGAAGCTGACGATAGTGACCACCAACCTCACCCCGGATGAGCTCAAGACCCACTACGGGGCGAGGGTCTACGACCGTATGCGCGAGATGATGCGCGTTATCGCCTTCACCAACCCCTCTTACAGGTAGCCGGGGCGGTGGACGTCCCCGTCCGCCAGCCTAAACGTATCAATGTCTCGCCGTGCGAGACCCGGAGCGGACAGGCTCGGAGACGGAACGTCTCCGGCCCCGCGTCACATTCCGATGGAGAGGCCGAGGGTCAGTGGACGGAAGTTCAGGCCGGGGGCCTTCATCACCTTCATCGGGGAGTAGCGGACGTAGATGCCGAGAAATCCGCAATAGGTAACGCCGCCGTAGAAGTCAACCGTGACCTTGCGCTGCGAGAGATCGGTGGCCGAGACCTCCAGAATGTCGGCGTCCTCATCGTAATAGCTCGTCTTGGCCGAAGCACTGGTGTTGAAACACAATACCGGCCCGGCCTTCAGCTTCAGATCGCTCTTCGGCACACGCCATTCATAAAGGAGCGGCACCTGCAGACTGAACACCTTCAGCCGCGTGTATTTCGTCTTCCGCCCAGTCCCGGCCCACTCCAGGCCGCCCCCGGCGTTGACCGCCAGCTCCCTGCCGGGGAACGTGCAGCGGTAGCTGCGCCAGTCGAGACCCAGTCCCAGAGAGACACACGAACGGCTGAAACGGTAATAGACCTTCAGACAGTTCATCCAGCACACCTCAAACGACTTCGACCACTCGAAACCGTCGCGGCCACCCTGCCCCACGGCATCCGTAAGACCGATGCACACACCATCCAACCCCACTCCCCAATACGAGGATTTCCCCTTGCTGTAGCTATAGCCGAACAGACTGCCGTCGCCAAACCAGTCGCTCTTGCGCCTATAGCTCTTCCTCGCGCTCACCGACGACTCCGGCTGATAGGGTGTGGCCAGCGACTTCAGGAGCGTCCCCCCAAGACTCTCGATATTCACGGTCGTCCCCTCCGGGTTCTCCACAATCGTAACCCGCGACGGAATCTCCACATCGCAGACCGTATCCGGACTCTCCACCTTCGCCGACATCGGCACCGACACCAGCGCCGGCATTAAAAGCATCACAATACAGATATATATGGCTCTCATATTCATCTCATGTTTTTGATTTATCATATCCTCAGTATACCAAGTTCAGACCTATCGACCATCCCTTCACCTCCGGCCCGTAAGGCGCGTTGAAAAGCTTCATGGGGCTCCACGCGGCGTAGATGCCGAAGCCCCCGATTCCTATCGAGGCGAAAAGGTCGGCCGTGAAGAGATTCTGATGCAGTCCACGGTATCTCGCCTTATGCACCCTGTCCTGATATTTGACGCGGTTGTCAACCACCGCCCAGGTGTTGAAATTCAAGATACCCGCCAGCGTGAAATCGACATACTTCCCTATTTTCTGCGTCAGCATCACCGGCACATGAAATGTCATGACACCCAGACACGAATGCACATCGGCACCCTCGGGAGCGGCCACAAAACGCACCCTGCCCTCTGCCGGCTCATACATATACCCCTCCCTGGCATGATACAACTGCGCGCCGAGACCGAGTCCGGTGGATACCGACGGCAAATCCCTGCCACGCGAGAAGGAGACACCTATAATCTCCTTCCAACCCACCTCAAAACAGTTTTTCACAAGCCCCTTGTCGCCATAGTTGAACCGCCAGCCCCAGTATAGATGCCTCATGGCCACGATGCTGCGCCTCAGCCTGCGTGAGGGCCGCGCCGCATCCTCCTCAATCTCAGGCATGAAGGGATAGTCAAAATTCCAGGCGTCCCCGGGGTCGGCCGCGCCGACGGAGTCCACCCTCAGCTCATAGTTGAAAACAGTGGCGCAGCCTCCGGCGGTATCGGCGATCTCCGCCTCCACATTGGTGACATTCCCGAGACGGGTGACTACCACCCTCTCGGCCCGCTCCACCACAGCCACGGTGTCTGCGGCCTCCTGCGCCCGTGCCGGCACATGAACCGCCAGCAAAATCATAAGCGAAACCGCTTCAGTCAGATATTTCATAATGGAATCAGTTTTTGTTCTTATCTCTTTATCAGTTTCTTCACAGTCTCCTCGCTGATATTCCCCTCGATATAGACGAGAATTGTCTTCTCCTGCCCCGCCGGGCGGCGGTTGAGAAATATGAGGTAGCGTCTTCCGGCTCCCTTGCCTCCCATGGAGTAGAGTCCGAAATACAGCTCTCCCCCACGGTAGGCCACCTCCTTGAGCGTGGCCTTCGCGCCGTCCTTGGCCACGGCACGCCTTATCCTGTCGGCAAGGGGCGCGTCGTCAGTGACGGAAACGCTCTTATATACCCTAAGCCCCAGCTTGCCGCATTTCTCCCCGGTGAGCGTCACCGATGTCAGTTTCTTCTCCGAGGCATACTCCTCCGAGAAAAACGGGGCCACATTCAATCCTGTCTGCGCGCAGGCGTCAATCGACAGCAGGCTGGCGACCGCCAGGGCCATGATGATTATTATACGGTGCATATCCTTACGATTTATCATTCATTTAAAAATCCATTGCCTCCCTTATCTCGCTGAAGTCACTCTCCATCTGGCGCGACACGTCGTCGGCGGCCTCCCCCATCTCGCCAAGCTGCGCGTCGATGATTCCCATCACGGCATGCTCGTCGACAATACGGCTTCCGTCAACATAGGCGATACACTCCCCGCCGCCATCCCCGGCAAACCGTGGAAGAACCGCTGTCACGGCCAGCACAGCCGCGACGGCTGCCGCAGCTGTGCCCCTCAGCAACATCCTGCGCCATCTCATCGGAGAATCAGCTGACGCAGCGTTTCCGGCAGGAGCGGCCTCCATCCGGGCGTATCCCATAACGGCCAGAGCCTCCTCTGTGGTCTGGTCGCGTTCCGCCGGGGCCAAGGCAAGCAGCGCCGCGCGCAGCTCACGCTCCTCCCCAAGGGTGGTGTCGCCGTCGAAATAGTGTTCTATCAATATATGAAGCCTATCTTTATCCATAATAGCTCATTTTATTCCATTCTGTCGTTTACGGTAGATTTCCCTGACCCGGCGCCGCGCCCGCGAGACAATCATGCGCACATTCGCCTCCGAGAGGGAGTGCCGCACGGCGATCTCGGCAAACTCCAGGCCGTCGCGGTCGCGAAGCAGCAGTATCTCCCTGTCGCGCTCCCCGAGGGCCTCCCTGACGGCGGCGTCCACCTCCTCGTAAAGGCTCTGGCTTTCGTCGCCGAAGGGGGAGTCGGCTACCTCGGCTGCCTGGTCGACCGGAGCGGCGGGATGCGCGGCACGGCGCCGGTAGGCGTCGATGCGGATGTTGCGCGCGGCCACGGCAAGCATACCCTCCGCCTGCGCCGCGTCGTCAAGACGCTCGCGCCGGGGCCACAGGCGGCAGAACGCCTCCTGGAGCGCGTCCTCGCTCTCGTCGTCGCCTCGCCCGCCGCGCCCCATCCGGAGGCGCAGCCGCTGGAATGCCGTTGTCAGAAAATCTCCTTTCATCTGTCTCCTATACGAGCCCGCGGGGCTATTTGCAACAGCCGCCGCAAAAAAATTTTTGCGGCGGCTGTTGCTGCGGATTTTCCAACAACTTGTTGGAAATTTCCGGCGTCACTGCGGCAGGGGGGGCGTCGGGAAATCGGGGGGAAGGATAGAGTCGGGACTCACGCTGTCTACCCTGGTGATGATTATCTTCGACGAGCCGCGCCAGGGCACTACGGCATGATACTGCTTGTAGGTGACCCGCACCGGACGGGCGGCATACATCATCTCCTTGAGCCTGGTGGCTGTCTTCGAGTCGGCAGCCGTGAACATGAAGTCGCGGCGGTAGACGCGCGTGGTGTCGAAAAGCTCCTTATACGGAATCAGCACACCCTCATACGTCTTGAAGATGTTGCCGCGCCTCTCTATCGACTCCACGTAGCCATACTGGGTGGCATCCTCCACATAAGGCGAGAAATAGCGCAGCCAGAACGCCATGACAAGTATAACGGCCACCAGGCAGACGCCGCCCCATATCCATATGCGGCGCTTCGAGCCGTGCCACAGATGCTTCCAGTCGGAATCCTCCTGTTCCCAATACGCCGGGTCGTCAGGCTTGTATTCCGGCTGCTTCGGCTCTTTTTTCACCGGCTCCACCTCCGGAGTATTCTCGAAATAATCCTCCGCCTCGTTGTCAGGCTCTTTATCTGGATCAAAAAACATAATCTACCTAATCGTTAATCACTAATCACTAATCACTAATCATTAATCGTTAATCGTTAATCACTAATCACTTATCGTTTTTCGTCACCGCGATATACCCCATCGTGAAGATGCCGAGCAGGATAAGCATCACCGTCTGTCCCGACCACTGGAGCATCGAGAAGGCCGTGCCCTGGGCGTCGCTGACGCCGTATACCGCCAGACCGAACATCACGGCGATGTTCCAGGGTCCCAGGCCGCCGTTGGAAGGCACCGCCATACCGATGGAGCTTAACACGAACGCCACAAGACAGGGGGTGAGGCCGAAGAAATATTCCGGCGTGCAGAGGGCGCGCGTGAAGTCGAAGGCATAGAACGCCACATAGAGCTGGAAGTAATAGCATCCCCATATGCAGAGAGTCAGCCAGAAGAATTTCCATTTACCCTGCATCTGCGTGACCACCGCCATCCCTTTCCATATGTTATGCCACCAGTCGAGAAGTTTCTTCACCACCTTCGTATGGCGGAACGCCCTGAAAAGGAGTGCGAGCAGGGCGAGACCGCCGACAACGGTAGCCCAGAACCACCACTGGCAGAGCATATCGACCATGCTGCGCCCTACCTGGTATTTCACCATGAAATCGGTGATGGCTCCCGTAGCGACCACGAGGGTCAGCAGGAAGAGCGACAGCACCATGAGGGTGTCGGAGAGACGGTCGGCCACCATCGAGCCGAGCACGGTGGTGAAGGGGGCCTTCTCCTTGTCGGCGATATAGGTGCAGCGCCACACCTCCCCGAGCCTCGGGAAGACGAGATTCAGCGCATAGCATCCGAATATGGAGCAGCAGAGGGCCATGAACGGGGGCCTGATGCCGAGCGCGCGGAGCTGGATGCGCCAGCGGGCGGCGCGGAAGATGTGGGAAAACACGCTGATTCCCATCGCAAGGAGAATCCACCAGTAGTCGCCCCCCTGGCGGATGATGTCCATCATGTCGGAGAAGTTCACTTTCCGGAACATATACCACACCAGAAGGACGGTCAGTGCCAGGGGCACCAGATACTGTAATGTAAGCTTCATGGCCCTGCGGGCCATAGACGGCTGTGTCGGTTGTGTCATATCTCAGTTGTTGTTTCCGCTGCAAAGTTAACCATTTTCCACAAATAAGCATACCCCGCCCCCAATTTATGCCGCGCCGTGCGAGACAACTTCAGGCTGGCGGACGGGACGTCCGCCGCCCCGGTCACAGGCGGAACTCCACCTCCTTGAAAGCGTAGTCGCGCACGGAGCCGTCGCGCAGACGCAGACGCAGCGTGCCGTCGGGGGCAACACCATCGATGGTGGCCTCTATCTCCTCGCCGGCACGGACGTCGCGGAAAGGATACATACCGCCGTCGCCGCGCCATAACCGCGACAGATACTCTCGGTGAGGACCCTCCGTGTCGCCGCCGAGAACCGACAGTCTGCGTTCGAGAGCCTGCGCCACCTCCGCGCGGAACGCCGTCAGGTCGGTATCGTGGCCGAGCAACTGAACCATCGACACCGGGTTGGGGGCGTCCGAGCGGAACTCGCGCTGGTTGACGTTGATGCCCGCCCCGGCCACGGTGTGGCGTATATGGTCGCCGAAAAGGGAATGCTCTATGAGGATGCCGCATATCTTGCGGTCGCCGCAATAGATGTCGTTGGGCCATTTCACCATCGCCTCCACACCACGTCCGGCCAATGCGTCGGCAATGGCGAGCGCGACAGCCTCGCTGATGAAAAACTGGCTGCGCGGATGCAGCGAACGCGGCGGACGGAAGAAAAGCGAGAAAGTAAGGTTGCGGCCCGGCTCAGATTCCCAGCTGTTGCCCCGCTGACCGCGTCCCGCGCTCTGGCGCCGGGCCGTCACCATCGTCATGTCGGCAAGTTCACCGGCATGCTGTGTGGCATAGGTATTTGTCGAGGCGGTCTCCTCAAGTTCGAGATAGTTCATCGTCAGGAAAATATCAAGATACGGTGAAAACACGCGAGCCGTCGGGCAGCTCCTCGATCTCGACAGTGGCACAGTCGTCGGGAAGCAGGTCGCCGATACGGTCGGGCCATTCCATCAGACAGAGGGCGCCGGAGTCGAAATAATCCTCCACCCCCATGTCCAGGGCCTCCTGCGGCGACTCCAGGCGGTAGAAGTCGAAATGATATACCGGCAGCGAGCCGGGCACCTCATATTCATTCACAATCGAGAAGGTAGGCGACGAGGCCTCGTCGACAGCCCCGAGCTCACGGCATATCTGCGAGACGAGCGTGGTCTTTCCGGCCCCCATCGCTCCGACCAGGGCCACCGCGCGGCGCCCACCGATAGCGGCGAGCACCCGGCGCGCTGCCTGCGGGAGGTCGGCCGGGGTATGGCATTCAATTCTTGTTGACATCTTATAAATTATTGAATTGCTATAATATCCTTTTCAGACACAAAGATCCAAAGGCAGGTCGCTGATATCCTTAAGCCGACGTCCTTCAATCAGCATTTCCAAAAGTTCAAGTGAATCCTCGGCTCCAGAAGCTTTCACAGCATCAACAAGCTCATACAGGGCGAAATGGTACAGGCAGTCAATGTCTCCCGTCCCTAATCCGAGCGACGCGATCCTTGACGGAAGAGGTTCAGCCGTAATGGCCACGATATGCGGCAAATGCCCCTTTCTGTTGCGAATCAATCCCAAAGCCTCAGTCCTGCTGTTCTGCGCTCTGTCACTCCGCATTGTCCATTTCGCCGATATTGATGCGTGAAGTATCGGCAACTTGTTGAAAGCCTCCCTCATGCATGTCAGGCTGGAAACATATCCGTCAACCATATATTCCGGACTGTTGATGTACTCATCCGGTTCCGGATCTCTGAAAATGACAATATCAGGCGCTATGATGTAGTCATTGCCGAGAGAAGAGGCAAGCCTCGTATCTGAATGTACAATCTTGGAAAGGTATTCCAGATGCTCATATTGTACAAATGACGAAGTCTTGACTGAGTTCCTGTTTCCAAGCTTCTCTATATGCCATATTCCGGGTCGCAGTCTGTGCAGAGGAAGAAATGTTTCCCTCAGGAACTTCAAATTCGCGGTCTCGAACATGGAGCCGGATGTCTGTCCATGCGTTTTCTCGTGTGTTTCAGCAAACAGGCGTCCCGCTATATGGGATGCAATCAGTCTGGACAGCCTTGACGATCTGTCAGCATTGCTCGGGATTCCGTTCGAATCAATGGAGAGAACTCCATTCTTAATTAGATATGCGTGATAGCTGTTTCGCGCCTTTGTTATCAATGGTGTCATTATGCTCAAGAACTTTAATAATCTGTTTCCCTACCGCAGCGGCCACAGGAGGAGGAAACGCATTGCCAATCATTCTACATGCCAGCGTCTTCTTAACTCCGAAATCCCATTCGTCGGGGAAGCCCTGTATACGTGCCATCATGCGTGGCGTCAGCCTTGGCATCCCTTCGAAATCAGGACAAGGAGCTTCGTTGGCGACTCCTCTCCCGTCTATACCCAGGCCCTCCCATGCGAGCCTGGCCCTCGTAGGCCCCAGGTCGGGGCCGCCGTGCTTCTTGCTTCCGCCGACAATCGTGGGGGCTATGGAGTCTGCCTTGCCTGCCCAGTCGTACACGCCTGTCCAGCCGTTGTCACCCATCAAGTCAGACAACAGCTCTCCCACTGTCGGCGGCGGGACAGAATTTTTTTCGGGAAAGACAAAATTGTCGGACAAATCGGTTCTTATACCGACTATGACAACACGGGGTCTTAATTGCGACACTCCGTAATCAGATGAATTGAGCAATTTGATATGGACGTTATATCCCGATTCATTCAATTTTTTTATTATTGAATTTCTATACATCTCAAACTTAGGGTCGAGAAAACCCTTGACATTCTCAATCATCACGGCTTTCGGTCTGATTTCATCAGCAAGTCTGAGAATCTCCGGGAAAAGGTCCCGGTCATCCTTCTCCCCGAGTTTTTTCCCGGCTATACTGAAAGGTGGACACGGGACACCTCCGGCCAGCAGATCGACACGTCCACGGTATTCAAAGGCATTGACATCCCTGACGTCGCCGCACTGCACGTCCCATTCCGGCCTGTTCCGCGACAGGCACGCGCAATAGTCCTTCTCATACTCCACGAGTCTGAGATGACGGAATCCGGCCATTTCAAGGCCAAGAGCCTGGCCTCCAGCTCCGGCACATATTTCATATGATGTATACACAATGCAAAGTTACGAAAAATAATGAATTATTTTGTTATTG
The DNA here is from genome assembly GCA_002493515.1 of Porphyromonadaceae bacterium UBA7087. Classification (GTDB taxonomy): domain Bacteria; phylum Bacteroidota; class Bacteroidia; order Bacteroidales; family Muribaculaceae; genus Lepagella. The sequence continues at coordinate 29,890 of DKYZ01000114.1, forward strand.
TCGCGGATTTTCACTAAATTTGCTGATTGCAGACTGGGTAAGGCGCGGCCATGCCCCCGAAGCATCGTATTTTTGAGTATTCATCAAGTAATAACATAGACGTAGAATGGGAAAAGTCTTGATTATCGGCGCCGGCGGCGTCGGTACTGTAGTGGCACACAAGTGTGCCCAGAATCCGGATGTGTTCTCCGAGATAGTGATCGCCTCGCGCACTAAAGAGAAATGCGACCGTCTGGCCGAGAAAATCGGCGCGAAGAATATCGTCACCGACCGTGTGGACGCCGACTCCGTGGAGGAGCTCTGCGAGCTCTTCCGCCGCCACCGTCCCGACATCTGCATCAACGTGGCCCTCCCCTACCAGGACCTCACCATCATGGAGGCATGCCTGCAGTGTGGCGTCAATTACCTCGACACGGCCAACTACGAGCCGAAGGACGAGGCTCATTTCGAGTATTCCTGGCAGTGGGCATACCGCGAGCGTTTCGAGAAGGCCGGACTGACGGCCATCCTCGGCTGCGGCTTCGACCCGGGTGTGTCGGCCGTGTTCGTGGCTTACGCCGCCAAGCATCATTTCTCCGAGATGAGGTATCTCGACATCGTGGACTGCAACGCCGGCAACCACGGCAAGGCGTTCGCCACCAACTTCAACCCCGAGATCAACATCCGCGAGATCACCCAGAAGGGGAAATACTGGCAGGAGGGTAAATGGGTCGAGACGGAGAACCTGGAGATCCACCGTCCGCTCAATTATCCCAACATCGGGGAGCGTGAGTCCTACCTGCTCTATCACGAGGAGCTGGAGTCGCTCGTGCAGAACTTCCCGACAATCCGCCGCGCGCGTTTCTGGATGACGTTCGGCCAGGAGTATCTCACGCATCTGCGCGTGATCCAGGACATAGGCATGGCGCGCATCGACCCGGTGATGTACGAGGGACGCGAGATCGTGCCTATCCAGTTCCTGAAGGCCGTGCTTCCCGACCCGGGTTCCCTCGGAGAGAACTATACGGGCGAGACCTCGATCGGCTGCCGCATCAGCGGTCTCGACAAGGAGGGTAAGGAGTCGACCTACTACATCTACAACAACTGCTCGCACCACGACGCCTTCCTGGAGACGGGGGCACAGGCCGTGAGCTACACCACGGGCGTCCCGGCCATGGCAGGGGCCTATATGTTCCTGACCGGGAAATGGGTGATGCCGGGTGTGCACAACGTGGAGGAGTTTGACCCGGATCCCTTCCTGGAGAAGCTCGCCGCCTCCGGACTGCCCTGGCACGTCATCGAGAACGGCGACCTCGAGTTCAACGACTGAAGCCACTAAACAAAACATGCGTCCGCCAGCTGCAAGCCGACGGACGCATGTTTAAAACAATCCGTATGATTATGAAAAACCTTGTTATGGCGGCGCTGGCAATTGCCGTCGCGGGAGCGGGTGTCTACGCATATGCCGCCTCCGAGCGCCTTCCACTGATTTATAAGAAGGGTAACGCCTATTACGTGGCCACCCCGAAGGGACGTGTGGCCGTGACTCCCGTCACCGACGACATATTCCGCGTCACCACCCTTCCCAAAGGGGAGAACCTGAAATTCTTCCCCTCGCAATCGGCCATACTCACTCCGCAGGCCGCGAATATCAACACGGCCGCCACTGTGGCCGACTTCCTCATATTCTCCCCCACGACAACGGTCAGGATTGACCGCAAGACCGGCAACGTAACGTTCCTCGACTCCGAAGGCAACGTCATGCTCGCCGAGAAAACCGGCATCGACAACGCCTCGGGCACCAAATCGGTGACCTTCGAAGGCTCCGACGACGAGATTTTCTACGGTGCCGGCGAACGGGGCCATTCGCTGAGCCTCAACGGCGACTCCCTGACGATGTACAACCGCCAGAACTACGGATACACCGGTTCCGACCCGCGTATCTCCCAGATGGGCATCAGCGTGCCCTATTTCGCTTCCGACCTCGGATATGGCGTGCTTTTCGACGACTACAACAAAGCCCTGCTCACGCTCGGCGACACGATATCATATTCCTCCGACACACCGCGCCCCCTGTCGTATTATTTCATCAACGGCGACAACACCCTTGCCGGCGTGACTTCGGGCTACACCGAGCTGACCGGACGGCAGCCGCTGCCCCCCTTCTGGAGCCTCGGCTACATAACATCAAAATATGGCTATCACAACACCGGCGAGGCCGTCGGCGCCATCGACTCCCTCAAGCAGCGCGGCTATCCGGTCGACGGCATGGTGCTCGACCTTTACTGGTATGGCAAGGAGACCGACATGGGACGCCTCGAATGGAATCCCGGGCAATGGCCCGACCATAAGAAGATGCTTGCCGACCTCAAGGCAAAGGGGGTCAACACCGTGCTCATCTCCCAGCCATACGTCAACAAGATAGGGGCTCTCGACAATTACAACCTCCTCTCCTCGCAGGGTATGCTCGCCAAAGACTCGGCCGGGAATACCCACGACGTCACGACATGGGTGGGTGACGCCGGAATGATCGACGTCAGCAACCCCAGGACCCGCGAATGGCTCTGGAACCGTCTGCGCGGCCTCACCGCAGAGGGCGTGGCGGGATGGTGGGGCGACCTCGGCGAACCGGAGGTGCATCCCCTCACCATCGTCCACGACAACGGGCAGACGGCCTCGCAGTATCATAACGTGTACGGCAACGAGTGGTCGCGCCTCATCTACGAGGGGCTGCGCAAGGACTTCCCCGACATGCGCCCGATGCTGATGATGCGCGGCGGCACCGCCGGACTCCAGCGTTACGGCGTATTCCCCTGGACAACGGACGTATCGCGCTCCTGGGGCGGACTGGAGCCGCAGGTGAACCTCATGCTCAGCTCCGGGCTCTCCGGCCTGGCCTACATGAGCTCCGACCTCGGCGGCTTCGCCGTTGACCCGGCGCATCCCTACGACCCGGAGCTCTACGTGCGCTGGCTGCAGATGGGCACCTTCACCCCCTCGATGCGCACCCACGCGCAGTTCAAGCCCGAACCTTACCATTATCCACAGTATGAGAGCATCACGAAGAAATTCGTGAAGATGCGCTATGAGTGGCTCCCCTACAACTACACCCTGGCCTATGAGAACGCCGCGTTCGGTCTTCCGCTCGCCCGTCCACTGAATTTCCGTGGCGACAATCCCGACGCGAAATTCGCGGATGTCGAGGATGAGTATCTCTGGGGCGACGAGGTGCTGGTGGCTCCCATAATGAAAAAGGGGGCTGTCTCGCGCAAGGTGCTTTTCCCCGCCGGGGAATGGATCAACTGGAACAATCCCCGCCTGCGCTACAACGGCGGCCAGACAGCCCTGGTGAAGGCCCCGCTCTCCGAACTGCCGCTGTTCGTGCGTGCCGGAAGCTTCATACCGCTCTACACAGAGCCTATCGAGAACGTCACCCAGTATAATCCCCAGATCCTGACCGTAAGATACTATCCTGCGAAGGAAGAGACAGAATACACCCTTTTCGACGACAACCGCCTCAGCCCGACATCACTCGCCGACGGCCAGTATCAGCTCATCACCTTCACCGGGCGCCAGGACGGGGAAGAGACCGTCATCTCGCTGAAGGCACAGGGACGCTACGAAGGAATGCCCCAGGGCCGCCTGATCACATTCGAGGTTGTCGGAGTGCGCAAACCCACCTCCGTCACCCTCGGCTCCATCGGCACACTCACCGAATCCGCCTCCCTGAAAGCTATCCGCCAATACGGCTGGCACTACGACCCACGCACCTCCACCCTCTCCATCCGCCTCTCCTGGGATTACACCACCGACACCCTGACCATCCAACATTAACCCTCCCCCTCTCTCCTCCTCCTCTCCTCCCCCCTTCCCTCCTTTCCCTCCTCCTCTCTCTCCTCCCTCTCTCCCTTCCCTCCTCCTTTCCATCATCGGCTGTCCTGTTTTGCAAGCTTTGCGCAGCAATGCAAGCTTTGCGCAGCAATCAGCAGCCCTCAATAACCCTCCATCCATGAATCCTCACGACCCCAGCCCGCCCCCGTGGTGGAAACCGACAAAGCCCAACGGAGAGCGCCGCGCCCACTGGTGGGATTACCGCTCCCGCGCGATCTATATGCTCACCTTAGGAAAATCCGATCCCTTTCCCCGCTTCTGCGAGATCACAAAAGATTCCATCTGTAAAAAGCCGACCCCACTCGTAACCCTAACCCCCGTCGGCAGCACCATCGCCAGAGCAATCGACATCTACATGACGAAATTCCCCTCCATCTCGATCTTGAAATCGAGAATAATGCCCGATCACATCCATCTGCTGGTTTTCGTGTTTGCAACCGGATTGCATGGGGAATTTGCTACCTTTGCAACTGAATCGGGAAGACTTTTCATATCCCCCTGAAATCATCACATGACAAAAACCAACATCATTGCCGCTGCCCTGCTGGCGGCCATGGCTGCCGTTTCGTGTGGCCATACCTCCGGCGACGGCCACGACCATGGCCCCGCCGAAGAGAAAACAGAAAAGGACGCCCATGCCGGGCATGACCACGACGGATTCATCGAGATGACGCCCGACCAGATACGCGTCGGAGGCATCGTCACGTCAATCATAGCAGACTCCACCTTCAGCGAGACTGTCACCGCCTCGGGACGCGTCGTGGCTCCCGAAGGATCACAGGGTGTCGTCAGCGCGAAAGTGTCGGGAATCGTATCCTTCACCATCCCCTCGCTCGCCGTCGGCACTCCCGTGAAGGCCGGACAGACTCTCTTCACCATCAGCGCCAAAGGATTGGAACAGAGCTCCGGACGACTTGAGACCGCCACCGCCTCCCTCGAACAGGCGGAAAGAAACCTGAAACGGGCCGAGGAGCTTGTGAAAGACAACCTCGTGACGCGGACAGAATACGAGCAGGCGAAGGCCGACTATGCCCGTGCGCTGGCCGAGTCGAAAGGCTCCGCAGTACGCGCGGCCGCCGGGAGCCTCGCCGCCTCAAGCCCTGTGTCGGGATTCGTAACCGCCCTGTCGGTCAAGCCGGGACAGTTCGTGCAGCAGGGCGAACAGCTCGCCACCGTCTCGCAGAACCGCCGCCTGATGCTCCGCGTGGCCCTGAGCGAGAGCCAGGCCTCGTCGCTCGCATCGGTCAGCGACGCCGTCATTACCGTGCCGTCGCTCGGCGACCGCACCTTCCGGCTCTCCGACTATGGGATGAGGGTGGTATCTTCGCCGGCATCCACCGCCTCCTCCACACATTACGTGCCTGTCTTCCTGGAGTTCGACAACCCCGGACTGCTGCGCGACGGCAACGTGGCGCAGGTGACCCTGCGCGGCGATAGCCGCCAGGGGGTGGCCAGCGTGCCTAAAGAGGCCCTTATAGAGGAGATGGGGGTATACTATCTCTTCACGGCGGTAAAAAAACATCCGGGCATGTTCGAGAGGATACCGGTGGCCATAGGCGCCTCAGACGGAGAGCGCGTGGAGATACTCAACGGACTCGCTCCGGGAGCGGAGGTCGTGGTCAGAGGCGTCGGCTCCGTCAGAAGGGCCGAGAACAGCGGGGCTCTTCCCCCGGGTCATACACATTAAACGACTGCCGCAATGCTTGACAAGATAATATCCTTTTCGCTGCGCAACAGGGTTGTGGTGGCGATCCTGGCCCTGCTCATCGTCGTGGCAGGCTGTTTTGTGGCCTCCAGGATGGAGACCGATGTCTTCCCGGACCTCAACGCACCGACAGTGGCCGTGATGACCGAGGCCGGAGGCATGGCTCCGGAGGAAGTGGAGCGGCTCGTCACCTTCCCCCTGGAGACGGCGCTCAACGGCGTCGAGGGGGTGAGGCGTCTACGCAGCTCGTCGGTGACGGGTTTCTCGATAGTATGGGTGGAGTTCGACTGGGAGACCGACGTCTACCGGACGCGACAGAACGTGTCCGAGCGTCTCCAGGGCGTCGCTGAGTCGCTTCCGGCCACTGTCGGCAATCCGGTGATGGGGCCGCAGTCGTCGGTGCTCGGCGAGGTGATGTTCGTGGGTCTAACCTCCGACTCGCTGGATGTCAACGGCCTGCGCCGTCTTGCCGACACGCGCCTGGCTCCGCGTCTGCGCTCCCTCAAGGGGGTGGCGCAGGTGTCGGTGATAGGAGGCGCGGAGCGGCAGTATCAGATTGTGCTCTCTCCGCAGCATATGCGCGAATACGGCGTGACGCTCTCCGACGTGCTCTCCGCCACAGAGGGGATGAACGCCAATCCCGCCGGCACCTCGGTCTATCAGTACGGCAACGAATATCTCGTGAAGGGTGATGTCGCCACAGGCGATGCCGGCAAACTCGCGAAATGCGTGGTCAAGGCGGCAGACGGCGCCCCGGCCGTGCTTCTCGGCGACATAGCCGAGGTGAAGATCGGCGAGGCTCTCCCGAAGATGGGAGCGGCGTCGGTCTCGGGCAAGGAGGGTGTCATAATGACGGTCGCCAAGCAACCCGCCGTAGGAACGATAACGCTCACCGAGGAGCTCGACAAGGCCGTGGCCCAGATGGAGAGGGAATATCCCGCAGTGAAATTCCACAACGACCTTTACCGTCAGAAAAGCTTCATCGACAGCTCTGTCTCCAACATAAAGCGCTCGCTGGTGGAGGGAGCCGTATTCGTCTGCATCATCCTCTTCATCTTCCTGATGAACCCGCGCACCACCCTCATATCGCTGGTGACAATCCCCATATCGCTTCTCATGACACTCCTCTTCCTCCACATAATGGGACTGACGATCAACACGATGAGCATAGGCGGCATCGCCATAGCCATCGGCTCGCTGGTGGACGACGCCATTGTGGATGTGGAGAACGTCTACAAGCGGCTGCGCCACAACCACACGCTGCCCGAAAGCAAGCGGCGCAAGGTCGTGGATGTGGTCTTCGAGGCATCGCGTGAGGTCAGGATGCCGATTCTCAACTCCACGATGATCATCGTGGTGAGCTTCGTGCCCCTCTTCTTCCTGAGCGGCATGGAGGGGCGGATGCTCGTGCCCCTCGGCGTGGCCTTCATTCTGGCCCTTCTCTCGTCCACGCTTGTAGCGCTGACGCTGACACCGGTGCTCTGCAGCTGGCTTCTCCCCTCCTCGGGAATGGAGAAGAGCGAGCCGAGGATAGTGGTATGGCTCAAGCGCACGTATTCCGGGGCACTTGACGCCGCCCTGCGTGGATGGCGGTGGATGCTCGGCGGAGTGGCACTCCTGCTGGGAGCGGCCCTTGTGGTCTTCTTCATGCAGGGGCGCAGCTTCCTTCCCCCGTTCAACGAGGGGTCGCTGACGATAAACATCAGCGCGATGCCGGGAATATCGTTTGCCGAGTCCGACAGCATAGGAGCGCGTGCGGAGCGTCTGTTGCTCCAGATTCCGGAGATAAAGGCCGTGGCGCGCAAGACGGGACGCGCCGAGCTTGACGAGCACGCTCTTGGAATAAACGTCTCTGAGATCGAGGCGCCGTTCGAGCTTGACGGCCGCAGCCGCCGGGAGTTCATGGACGCCGTGCGCCACAAGCTTGAGGCTCTGCCCGGCGTCAACATCGAGATAGGCCAGCCCATATCCCACCGGATAGACGCCATGCTCTCGGGAACGCGGGCCAATATCGCCATAAAGGTGTTCGGGCCCGACCTGCGCGAGATACGCCGCACTGCCGAGCAGATAAAACTCGTGACTGAAGGCATCGACGGCCTCGTGGACGTCAATGTGGAGCCGCAGGTGATGCGACCGCAGGTGAAGGTGACGCCGAGGCGCGAGGTGATGGCGGAATATGGCCTCGACATGCCCTCGTTCATAAAAGGGGTCGAGGCCCTGTCGGCCGGCATAAAGGTGTCGGAGGTGTTTGAGGGGAATATCGTCACCGACATAGTGGTGAGGATGAACGAAGGTTCCGACTTCGGGGCCGAGGAGCTGCGGCAGATGCCTGTGGCGACTCCGGCAGGACTTGTTCCGCTCGGGGATGTCGCCGAGGTGACGGTGACGCAGGGTCCGGGCTCGGTAGGACGCGAGAACCTGGAGCGCAAGATTGTGGTGAGCGCGAACGTCAGCGGGCGCGACCTCAGGGGAGCGGTAGACGAGATACGGGAGAAGGTTGACGCGGAGATAGACTTTCCGGAGGGATGCCGTGTGGAATACGGCGGCCAGTTCGAGAGCGAGCAGCGTGCGTCGCGTGTGCTCCTTCTGGCCTCGCTCGCCTCCATCATGGCTATCTTCCTGCTTCTCTACAATCAGTTCCGCAGCTGGCTGCAGTCGGCGGTGGTGATGCTCAACCTTCCGCTGGCGCTTATCGGCGGTGTCTTCGCGGTGGCCTGCACATCAGGGGTGGTCAGCATCCCGGGAATCATAGGATTCATCTCGCTCTTCGGCATCGCCACACGCAACGGAATGCTGCTGGTGGACCGTTACAACGAGCTGACCCGCAGGGGTATGCCGGTAGACGAGGCGATACGCGTCGGCTCGCTCGACCGTCTCAACCCCATCATCATGACGGCGCTGACGTCAGCGCTGGCCCTCATTCCGCTCGCCGCGGGGGGCACGGAGCCGGGCAACGAGATACAGAGCCCCATGGCTAAGGTGATTCTCGGCGGACTCGTGACCTCGACACTGCTCAACGGCTTCGTGATCCCGATCATGTACCGCCTGATGATGCGTCGCAAAAGGGAATAATCCGACGGGATGCGCACAAAAAGTTGTGCTATCCGTGAAATTTCCAAGGCCCAGAAGCGTTGAACAAAGGGGGAGACCATCTCGTCTCCCCCTCTATAACCACCAAGAAACTATATGGGGATTTCTATAAATTAAACA
>DKYZ01000040.1 GCA_002493515.1 Porphyromonadaceae bacterium UBA7087
ATCAAATAATAGAACCTCCCTAATCAAACATAATCACCTACATACGACATGAATCTACCCTTAAAAAAAGCCTCCCGCAGACTGCAGAAGGCTGGAGGAGCCCTGCTTCTGGCTTCGGTTTCCGTAATGACTGCCAATGCCGAAGTCAAGGACTTTGGCGAGATTGTGATGGGGCAAACCTACCATTTCGAGCAGAACGACGAAGTGATGGCCACTTATACCGCTCCCGAGACCAGCATATACATATTCTCCTTTACCGGCACCGACATACCCTGCTTCAACGAGCCCGAGCATGTCAATCCGACCCCACATGAGTTTTTCTACGGCTCCAATCTCGAGAGCTGCAGGGCCATGCCTCTTGAAGCCGGCCAGACCGTCTATCTATATTCCTCGTCGCTGGGCACAATGAGCGCCGGGACAATGACACTGCTCGAGCCCCCGTCTACGATCACGCTCGACTCCATGTCGCCCGAGCTCTCCACCGACATGAAACTGTCGGCATCCACCGACTACCGGGCCACATTCTTCTTCTCCACAAGCGTCACGGCCACATCCGGCTCAATCCGTTTCGAGGACGGCAGCTACACGCCATGCGCGCTCAGCGTCGTGGGAAGCTCGGTGCAGATCGGCTTTTCCGACCAGATAATGACCGCCTACCGGGAGGGGAAAATCAAGGACGGCGACACCGTGACGATACGCATCGTCGGCATCAAGTCGTCATATTTCCCTTCCGTGCGATATGAAGACACCGGAAGGCTCGACGTCCCGTTCAAGGTCTATGGCAAGCCCCTGGAGCTGGTCGGCACCGTCAATGCCCCAGACACCGGAATGAGTTCCCTCCTCTCCTACTACGTGAAGGGTGACCCGGCCGGAATCCTGACCCTGGAGTTTGACGGTGAGATTGACACATCCTACCCCATAGAGCCCATATTCGCATACGGCGACCCGGAGGATATGGAGCATCCCCGCTACTTCGAGAACGTTCCCTATGCCGTGGATGGCAATAAAATACATATCGACTTCACCGATAAGCTCAGACGCCCCTCGGACATGATCCCGGGCATCACGCCCGAGACCGCCGAGAAGACCGGCGTCCTGCAGATAGGCGGAATCAGGTCGAGCGACGGACAGCGTGCATACACCGGTAGCATGGCTACCTTCGCAAGCTTCATATATGTATATCCCCTCCAGACGCTGGCCTATACGTTCGCCGCCGACTATGTCCCGGCCAAGGGAAGCTCCGTCAAGGGCGGTTCCCCGGTGGAGATATGGATCATGAACGGGGCACACCTCGTGCACGAGGGTCTCGAGATATCATATGTCAAGGACGGGCAGTCAATGAAAAAGGTTCTGTCTGCGGAGGAACTCAAAATCACCACCGACCCTGATGACAGTGATGCAATGCTGATAAACTTCGACATGCCGCAGATTGACGCCGACGACATGTCGGAAATACAGCTGCAGCTCAACAATGCCGCCTATGGCGACGGACTCGACCATGATAACGACATCATGGGCCGCTATGTATGGGATCCCGGTGCCTCGGCTGACGAGATCTCCGCCGACTCCGACACGCCAGGCGACGTATTCACCGCCACCGGCATATGCGTCATGCGCCAGGCCGACCGGAAGGCGCTCCGCAATCTGCCCGCCGGAATATACCTGCACAACGGACGCAAGATCATCGTGAAATGACCGGACAGCCCGGAGGGCATCCCCCGGGCCCACTCCATCATAAAACAAATAACCATTTATCTTATCTAACCGATTATGAAAAGAAAAAAACTATTTATCTTTGCAGCGCTCGCGGTCCTGTCGATTCCGGCAGCACGTGCCGAGTACCCGACGGGAGGAAGATTCTCCCAGCCCCCGACCTACACGGAGGTCAAATCCGCAAGCGACCTGACGACCGTAGTCTACGAACAGGACTTTCTGAACACCGCCCCGATCCGCGTCGTAGAGAACGGCGCAACGGCCTACCTCATAAATCTTGAGACTGACGAGGAGGTCATCGCCACTGCACAGAAGGCTGAGAAGGCTGAGCTTGGCTCTGCCTATCTCGCCACCTTCACTTTCCCATTGGTCTCTTCCAACGGTGAATGGATGGTAGTGATTCCGGAAGGGACTCTCGAGACTGTGGAAGGAAACGAGAAAAATCCGAAGTTCACCCAGGTCTACACCCTCAACGACCCCGACCTGTCCGCACCCAAGTTGACACCGGTGTCGCTGATTCCGGCCGCCGGATCAAAGGTAAGCCAGGTCAACTCCACAAGCGGCGAATGGTCGGTGGCTTTCGACCCCGAGATTATGGAGAAGGCCGGTTTCATAAAGGTCAGCATCACAGACGCGGATCCGGACCACCTGTATGAGGGAGAGGCCTTCTTCGCCCAGATACAGGTGAACCGCCGCGTAGACACCGGCACGATCACCGGCTCCGACCTCGACTATCCCATCAATGACGCGCAGGCGCCTTTCTCATGGGTGTGGGGAGGCAACGCAGGCACCAACAGGATGTACGAAGGCTACCAGTACAAGGCCCGTTTCGAGGTGCGCGCGAGCGAATATAACGCCGACCGCGACGGAAACGGAGAGGTTCTCGGAATATACGAGTGTATCTACGACGGCAGTACCGCATCATACAACTATTCTGACGCCAAGCTTGTAAGCATCACCCCCCAGCCTTATGAGAACGACCAGAACGAAGGGTATGTCTTCACCGACACCAATAACCCATACGTGACATTCACGTTCGACAAGCCCGTAGTTCCCAACTACGACCTCTGCGGTGTAAACACCGGTTACGGGACATCGACTCCGATTACCGAGGCCACAGGCAGCGACGGCGACAGGGTATGGCGTTTCACAATCCCCGCAGGCAATATCGTCTCGCCGGCCATCAATCTCTTCTTCGCATTCAAGGACCCCGAGACCGGGGCAGCGGTGAGAGGCAACAGCGGACGCGAGGAAAGCACCACTTTCAACATCGAATATGTGGTGGAGATGGATCTCGTCACTCTGACGGCGACACCCGCGCCGGACGGCGACCCTCTTGAGGAGATCACCGAGATTGTACTGAGCAACGACAAGAACTACGTGTTCCACCCCTCCTCTGGCTCCGAACCCATCGTGATGAACGGCCAGGAACGCGCCCTATATGAGTTCAGGAGCGATGACATCGTCTACGACTCCGAGGCACGTACAGCCACGCTCGTGTTCAACCCCCCGTTGAACGTCCAGGGCAACTATACTCTCGAGATTCCCAAGAAATTCTTCATCCTCTCCGAGAATCCCGATATAGAGCAGTTCGAGACCACCTACTCCAACAAGGCGTTCGAGGGCAGCTATTCCGTAACAGGCAAAGCAGGAGAGATCACCTACGACTATAACCCCGAGACCATAGACCCGGCCGACGGCGCAGAGGTGGCCAACCTTTCCCAGGTGGTGCTCTACTTCCCCGGTAAAGAATATCCTGCAACCGACTACAGCATCATCTCGTTTGTAGACGAGAGTGGCACGGAGGTAACCACGGGCAGCATTGAGTTCGGACCCACCGACAACTCGCTTGCAGTGGTGCTCAAGGAGAAGATAGCCACACCGGGCAGATACAGCGCGACATTCCCACGTGGCTGCTTCTTCGCCGACAACGGAGGCGGCGACCCGGTCAACCTCAACGAGGAATTCACCGCATCCTGGACAGTGACAGGAGGCACGACTGAAATCACATACGACCTTGTCCCGACAGCCATCAAGCCGGCGGAAGGGATTGTGGAGAAAATAGACGCGATCTCGATCGACTTCGGGCAGGCCGTGGAGATTACCGACGGATCCATGCTCAAAGCCGTGATCACCGACAAGACCGGAGCCGAGACCAACGTCTTACTTATGCCGGACTGGACGGGCGAGATGCTGGAAGGAAATGCGGTACCGGCCATCGAAACCGAGGGCGAGTACACCATGACCATCGCCAAGGGCGTCGTCAAGAACTTCGACGGCTCGAAGATGAATCCCGACCTCACATTCGTATGGACTGTGAATACGGTCGGAGTGCAGACAATCATCCTTACCGATGGCAAAGCCGACATCTACACTGTCGACGGCCGTATGATTGCCCGTGACGCCGACTTTGAGACGATAAGGAGCCTCGACAAGGGTGTCTACATCATCAACGGAATGAAATACATCGTAAGATAACGACACTGACAGGCCGGCGCCTTCCGAGCCGCAGGCCGTCCCTTAATCCGGGCGGGGGACTCCCCGCCCGGATACAAGTCTACAACCAACATAAAATTTATATACTTACCTTAGATGAAATCGATTTTTAGAAGTTTGCTTGCCGCGGCACTCCTTGCGCTGCCCGGCAGTATCCTGGCAGACGATTCTCTCAGGCCCGACATCCTCCAGGTTACGGTGGACGGCCCGAGCGGCTCGTTCTACAATCTTTCCGACAATGGAAAATGGATTGTGGGCCATGGAATGAACGAGGTGCGTCCCGACCTTTGGGGCGGATCCGTGCTTATCAACTCCGAGACGGGCGAGACCATCTCGCTTGTGCCGGAATCAGACCCCAACGTGATATGCGCGGCCAATGACGTGGCTGACAACGGAGACGTCTTCGGCGTCTACGAGGGTCTGGCGGCCGTATGGAGAAAAGCCACCGGAAAATGGACAGTGCTCCCCACTCCCCCGGTGCAGACAAGTTTCGAGGAAACCGACCTGGTGGCATGTACGGCCGACGGCCGTTACGCCGTGGGTCAGGCATGGTCGCACGACCCCATCGAGCCCTGGCAGGATTTCTTCAACCTCAAGGCCATAGCCTATAAATTTGACGACGAGGGAAACGCGACCCTCATAGACCTTAAAAACAACTATACGGGCTTCACGGAAGTCCTTCCCGGCGGTCTTGTGCCTGTGCCTGAAGGTCTCTATAACCTGGAGACTGGCGAGGTGACCCCTCTGCCGGCTCCCCACGGCGTATTCTCGCCTAACGGAAAGCTCATGCTCTCCGCCGAGACCTACAACGAGGACAACGGTACTGTCTCGGGAAAGATGACACTCCACAACCTGGAGGACGGCACATCCACCGAGATCGAGGACAATTCTCCGGCAAACTCCATACAGATTGTGGCTATCTCCGACAACGGCATGATATTCGGCTCCTACGAGTCAAGCCTCATGTTCCGCAACTGGTATGTGCATATCGGCAAATACTGGTATGACCTGCGCCTGATTCTCCAGGGTGCATACGGAATCGACTGGAAAAACGAGTACGCCATGACTGACAACGCTCTTACGGGCACCTTCTGGGGCACCTCGGCCGACGCTTCCGTACAGATCACCATGGACAACACAAAGACCCCCTGGCAGGGATATATCTGGAGATGGAAGGAATCTTTCGGCGATATGGCCAAGAGGATCGACCTGTTGACAAACAGGTATATATTCCCCGCCGACGGTGCCAGCTTCTCGCGTCTGTCAAATATCTCCATTACGTTCGACCGTCCCGTGGAGGCTCTCGTGGATGCAGATAAAATCAGCGTGCTCGACCCCGATGGCAACGTGGTGCGCAATGCCATACGCTTCGGCGTGAGCCCGTCCGACCAGAGCCTCATGGAGATATCCTTCCGCAACTATACCCTTGAGGAGGGAAAGACCTATACTGTGGTGATTCCGGCCGGAGCCATCAGCGTCGCCGGCGACCACGACCGCACCAATTCCGAGATACGCCTCAACTACACCGGACGCCCCAACCAGCCCGTGTCCGTGACGAAGGTAGCTCCTGAGCAGGGCAACTCGATTCCTTCGCTCAGCATGAGTTCCAATCCCGTGACCGTTGTCTTCGACGCCAATATCTCGGTGGTGGACAATCCCGACAATGTGGCCAAAATCAACCTCTACAAGGTCGGCGAGGAGGGCGACGAGCTCATGACGCCTCTCTCGGCACAGGTCAACGGCAGCACGGTGACAATCTATCCGGTGCTTGAGCAGCGTCTGCAGAAGGGCCGCGACTATAAGATCGTGATCAGCGCCAACACCTTCGCCGACCTCTCCGGAGCAAACCCCAATGAGGAATACGTGATCAACTATCACGGCAGCTACGTGCTGCAGGCCGACCCGACACCCTTCGCCGACAATTTCGACGCCGGTATCGACGGCTCCAAGTGGCTCTTCTTCGACAACGACAACAACGAGCCGGCGGCTATCCCGGCAAGCTGGGGATTCACCGCTGAATATCCCTGGTATATGATCAAGGAGAACAACGACCAGGTAGGCTGGACAGCCGTATCCCACTCCATGTACACCCCGGCCGGCAAGTCCGACGACTGGATGGTGACACGCCCCATCTATATAGCTGACGACACCTACACCCTGTCGTTCCTGTCGCAGTCTTACCTCGAAGGCAAGGAAGACCGTCTCCAGGTGTATGTATGGCCTTCGGAGGAGATTTACTCGCAGCTCAGCAGCTCGATTGTCGACAAGATGAGATGGGAGGGTACGAAGGTCTACGACGAGATCCAGAGCCCGGGCGCGACCCAGGAGGGTCTCTCCGGAGAATGGACAGAGAATGAGGTGAGCCTGGCCGATTTCGCCGGCAAATTCATTTACGTGGCGTTTGTGAACGAGAACAACAACCAGTCGGCCATATTCCTTGACGATGTCGCAATTGGACGCGAGCTCACGCTCAGCCTGATGTCTACCACCGAGTCCACCAATATCGGCGAGAAAAGCGCAAAAGTCTCAGGTACTGTGTCGAACATGAGTCCCAATGAGGCAAAAGGCATTGAGCTTGTCCTCCTCGACGGCAACGGCAACGAGATAGACAGGCTCGTTGACGATATCATACTCCCCTCCGGAGAGACTTATGACTTCACGTTCGACAAGGAGCTCCCGCTCATGATCGGAGAGAACAACCTCTACCGCATACAGCTAAAGTCGGGCGACATAAACACAAGCGTGTCCGGCAGCATCAAGAGTCTGATGTTCAGCACCACAAGGCGTGTATTCCTTGAGGAGAACACCGGAACCAACTGCGGTTTCTGCCCGCAGGGCCACACCGTGATCGAGCGTCTTGAGAAGGACTTCGGCGACAGAATCATCCCCATGGGTATCCACGGCTACACCGGAGGCTCGATGTTCAGCACTGACTTCTCTGTGGCATACGCACAGTTCCTCGGCATGAACGGTGCTCCCCAGGGAGCCATCGACCGCCTTGGAGTATATGCCCCCATGGGACAGGGCTTCAAGATCATCGCTCCCGAGGGTGGCGTATGGTATGATGTAGTGGCCAAGAGACTCGGCGAGTTTGCCGATGCCGACGTGACCATCAACAATTTCAGCTATACTGCCGACAAACTCTCCATCCAGGCCGAGGTGAAATACGCCTTCAACACCTCCGACATGAACCTCAACATCCTGACGGCTGTCCTGGAAGACAATCTGAAAGGTCGTCAGTCAAACTACTTTGGCAGCTATGATGAGTCCGCAGCCGGAGACATGACCGACTGGATAAACGGCCATATCTACGGCGATGACCTGGTAAGCTTTAACTTCACCAACGTGGTGCGTGCTCTTGAGAACGAGGCGGCATTCAACGGTGTGGGCGGCTATCTCCCCTCCACCATCGAGGGTGGCAAGCCGTATGCTGTGAACGTGGAGATGGATATGCCGAAGAACATCAAGAACATGGACAATGTCTTCGTGGTGATGGCTGTGATCGACGCCAATACTGGCCGCATCGTCAACGCCGCTTCCAACAAGAAGGTGACAGGCGTTGAGAGCGTGGCCGACGAGCTTTCCGACGTGAAGGCACGCAGCATTGACGGACGCATCGTGATCAGCTGCGCCGGCGACTTCAACGCCAGCGTATACGGCATCGACGGCATGCAGCTCGCGTCGGCCGCTGGCCGCGACGCCGCTACATTCGACATGAACGGCAAGAAGGGCATCGTGATCGTCAGAGTGACCAAAGACGGCAAGGCCACCAACATCAAGCTGGCTCTCTGACAATCCTGACCGCGAGACATACGTCTCTTAATAATCCGGAGGCAGACGCCATCACAGGCGTCTGCCTCCTGCTTTATATATGCGACCTTCTGCTTTATCTATGTGACCACTTGCTTTATCTATGTAAATCGAGCCCGCACGATTTTGTGCGTACCGCTTTTTTATTGTAACTTTGCCGCGTCATGCAACGAAACAACGTCATCTCAATCGCGAAGGGCATTGCCATAATCCTTATGGTGGCCGGACATGCCGAAGCTCCATGGTATGTCACAAACTTCATATATACTTTCCATATGCCCCTCTTCTTCATGGCGGCCGGATACTGCTTCAACAGGTATTATGTCGACGAGCCCTGGACTTTCATCTCCAGGCGCGTCAAGGGTCTCTATTTCCCATTCCTGAAATGGAGCATCCTGTTTCTGCTCCTGCATAATGTCTGGCATCATTTCGGAATACTCAACGAGCAGTTCGGCAATCTCTCGGGAGGCGTAACGCATCCTTACACTCTTCGTGAGGCCCTGGCGCGCCTTCTGATGATGGTGACCGGCATGTCGGGCTACGACGAGTTCATGGCCGGAGCGTTCTGGTTCTTCCGCGGACTGCTCGTCGCCTCCCTGGTGTTCTTTCTCATCCACCGCTATATGGACACCCACGTCCGGTCGCGCATTGATGTCGGGGTTGCGTTGATATGCCTCGCGATGGTCGCGCTGACCGCACTCAGGATAGCGTTCAACCTCAAGATAAGCGTGATTCCCAATGGCGGCTGGCGTGAGACATGGGGGATATTCTTCTTCGGCGCCGGGGTGATCTACCGTCTTGACGAGTATAGGATTCCGAAAAGCGGATGGCTCGCCGGGCTGTGCCTTCTCTTTCTCATGTTTGCAGGCTACATGCGCTTCTCGGGCATGAACAACGGCGCGAAATACCAGGACCTCATCACGCTCCCCCTGACCGGCATCGCCGGTTTCATCGCCGTGAACTATCTGTCGTCACTTATTGCCCGCAGGGAGTCCCCATTGCAGCGACTGCTGATATTCATCGGCAACAACACGCTCTACGTCTTTGTATTCCATATCATCTCATTCAAAGCCGTCAGCCTGCTGAAGATATGGTGGTATGACCTGCCATTCGAGCAGATTGGCTGCCACATGGTGATCCACGACTACCACGACGACCTCTTCTGGATTCTCTACACCATAGCCGGTGTCGCCCTCCCCCTCCTCTGGCTCCGGGCCTGGCGCGCCCTGCGCCCGGGGCGGCGGCCGTCCCCGTCCGCCAGCCTCCAAGCGCGTTAGCCTGTTCCGTGTGCCCGCGTTAGCCTGTCCCGTGTGCGGGGCTCAGCCCCAGCATCCCAATCTCCTAATTCCCAATAAATTATCTCCACTGCCTAATATTCTTCCTCCATAATCCCTCCTCTCCTTCTAAAAATTTTTCGTCAAAAAATTTTGGCAAAACCAAAATCTGTTATAACTTTGCAGGTGCAGACCGCCTTGGAGCCCCGATCTGGGGAACGAGGGCGGGTTGCAGAGACATAATAGAAAGCGTTTATCCGCGCTTATTCTTGACTGCTTGAAATTCTCGCAAAGTTTCGTGTCTATGTCAAGGATCAAGCAACGGTAGATGCCCGTGGATATGTCATATACACGTGTCCAGCCGCTTGCCCCGCGAGGGGCGACAGCTGGGTACATATAGCATATTCAAGCGTGGGCTTCTACGTTGCCGTCCGACATAGACAAGGCAATGCGAGAAGCCTCAAGCAGTAGGATGGCAACAGATACAGATTCCTACGCTTTTTTCATACCAACATCTAAAGCCCAACTCCGAGGTTTCTATAGGGCACAAACTAACGCAATGAGCGAAAATAGACGAAAGGAGGAATTGCAATCTCGCCGCCAATTCTTCAAAAATGCTGCAAAAGCGACTTTGCCAATTTTAGGAGCGGCCATCATTTCCGCTACCCCATTGAAAGCACTTGCGACACAATCTGATTCATCATATTGCGATTGGGGATGCAGCGGATCATGCAGCGGATCATGCGGAGGAGCATGCTCCTATAGTTGTCAAAACACATGCTCGGGATCATGTCAGGGTTGCCGCGGATGTAGCGGTTCATGCTCATATAACTGCTCAACTACTTGTAGCGGAGGATGTCGTAGCGGAAATGTATACTAAGTCAAAATGGAAGATAGTTCCGTAAAAAAAATCACTGAGGCTTGGCAATCTGGAGTGGCAAAGAATATTACATTCATCGTCACAAAAGATTGCCAGTTGGCCTGTAAGTATTGCTACCTCGTAGGAAAGAATAATCAAGGAAGAATGACATGGGAAACCGCAAAAGCCGCAGTGGATTATATATTAAGCCATGAAAAAGATTTCCCAGAAGAATCTGTTGTTTGGGATTTTATAGGTGGAGAACCCTTGTTAGAAGTGGATTTAATCGATAAACTATGTGACTATATCAAGGTTGAACTCTATCGATTAAACCATCATTGGTTCAACTCCTATCGCTTCTCTTTCACTACTAATGGCATAAACTATCATACGCCTAAAGTTCAAGAACTTATTGAAAAGAATAAAGAACACATCTCCATTGCAATAACCATCGATGGAACCAAAGAAAAGCATGATTTAAACAGGATATGGCTTACTAAAGACGGCAAGGAATACGGAAGCTATGATGATGTTGCACGTAACATTCCTTTGTGGTTATCACAATTTCCACAGGGCGGCACTAAGGTTACGATAAGTTCTGCAGACATTCCTTATATCAAGGATAGTGTACTTCATCTTTATTCCATGGGAATAAAAGAAGTCAATATTAATGTTGTATTTGAGAATGTCTGGAAGCCTGAAGACGATGTCAAATTTGAAGACCAACTTATACAATTGGCTGATGTAATAATTGATGGAGAATATTACAAGACGCATGCATGTTCATTCTTTAATGATCAAATAGGTCGGCCATTAGATGAAATAGAAGATAACAGGAACTGGTGTGGTGCAGGTAAAATGTTAGCAGTAGATTCCACGGGCAATTTCTACCCGTGTAATAGGTTTACACAATTTTCATTGCGTACCAAAGAAGCAATAACAATTGGCAATATCACTACTGGTATAAATAAGAACTTATTGAGGTCCTTCCTGACTCTTGATCGAACTACACAATCACCTCAAAAATGTATTGATTGTGAAGTTGCAAGTGGATGTGCATGGTGCCAAGGAGAAAATTACGATTCGGCTGAAACCGATACGATTTATCAGCGTTCAACCGCCATATGCAAAATGCATAAGGCCCGTGTACGCGCAAATAATTACTATTGGAACAAACTGTATCGCATACTTGAACAAGAAAAAGAGGAGGAGCTATGCTGAAATATCTTATCATACTATTAAGTGACGATGCTATATCGTATTGCCAATATGCCACTAAAAAAGAATATGCCAACATGATAGATACCGCAGTCTTGAAAAAGGCAATAATTTGGGCGATGAAGGAAAATCTATCCGTTCAGTTTGTTCATTCTAAAAATATTGTAACGAATGAAATAAGTACTTTGATAAACAGCATAGATCATGTCGACATTGTTCCATCCTATCATACAAACGTAAATTTACTATCAAAGGCCGAAATCGTTGTGCATGATGACTGGTGCAAATTTGAATCAAGGAAAGGACAAATTCAAGTTATACGCACATCATTCAGTACTCTTTTGTGCAAGAAAGATTCCCTCATAAAATTACTAAAGTATAGCGACAGGATTAACATTGTAATTACTGACGTGGAGGACTTTGACGATAACAAAGTTAAAGATTATCTAGATTTTCTAAAGAGTCTAATTCCAACAGTAATCGACGAATATAAAAACGGTCATCAGGTTCAATTTAACCTTCTGACAGATCGTCTGATGCTGAAAGGAATGAACAATTGCAATGCTGGATATGAGTCTATAACCTTGGCTCCAAATGGTCAATTTTATATTTGCCCAGCATTCTATCTCAATGACGAACAAAGCATCGGTAATCTTGATAATGGTCTTGACATAAAGAATCCTCAGCTATACAAGTTGGATTATGCACCTATATGCCGAGAATGTGATGCTTTCCAATGTAAACGATGCATATGGCTAAATAGAAAGATGTGTCGAGAGGTTAATACGCCGAGTCACCAACAATGTATCATGGCACATATCGAGCGTATTGCCTCAAAAATATTGCTTGAAGAGTTTAGAAAAATAAACAGTTCTTTCATGAGTGGAATTGATATCCCAGAAGTGGAATATCTTGATCCCTTTGATAAAGTACAAAACAAAAAACAATAGATAATGAAAAAAGAAGTAGGTCGTATCACTGAACAGGAGCGCGATGAAATACAACTGATTTTTGAGCGTCGCAATGGGCTGACAGAATTAGCCAAAATACTTTCTGCCGACAATGCAGAACTTTATGAGCGGCTCATTAAGGATATGGGCGAAACATCTACAAAGTTTCAACAATGGTGGAATGTCATGGGCGATAAATACCAATGGGAGAGCGCCGAGAATGGGAATTGGGAGATTGATTTCAATAATTGTACAATCTATTTAATCACACCTCAATGATTATCTGTATGATAGGAGCCACAGAGATTATTCTCATCTCTGCCGTAATACTCCTTATTTTCGGAGGAAAAAAATTGCCTGAACTAATGAAAGGTATGGGAAAAGGAGTGAAAAGCTTCAAAGAAGGTTTAAACGAACCTAGTGAAGAAGAAATGAACCGTCTTGTGGAAGATGAGATCCAACGCAGGACAAATATCCAACAGTCTCATACGGACAAAGACTCTGCTAATGAAAAATAAGGAAGAATCCACAAGCGGGCTCTTAACCTTTGGAGAGCATCTTGAAGTTTTACGCAAGATGCTCTTTCGCATTATTGCAGTGGTTGTTGTATTGGCCTGCATAATATTTTATTTCAAACGTGAAACTTTCAATCTTCTGCTTGCCCCCCATAATTCTGATTTCTGCACATTCCAACTAATAGAGGGATGGATGCTCAAATTAGGATGTGATTTACATTTTAATGAATATGACATTCCTCTTATTAGCACAGAACTGTCAGCTCAATTTATGACACACATAACTGTGGCATGTTTATTGGCGATATTACTGGCATCACCATATATTGTCCTTGAATTATTTAGATTCGTTTCTCCAGTTCTATATGACTGCGAAAAAAAATTTTCTTATCTTGTAACCATTATCATATATTTTCTATTTTTGATGGGATTATTTATGAGTTACTTCATCATTTTCCCGATCTCATTTCAATTTTTAAGCACATATCAAGTTGATGAATCAGTAAAAAGTACTATTACACTCGAATCTTATATCTCAACATTTACAACATTGACATTCTTAATGGGTGTAGTTTTCCAGTTGCCTGTCTTTGCTTATATTTTAGGCAGAATGGGTTTTATTGATGCTCGATTGATGAAAAAATATCGCTCTTATGCCTTCATTATCATAATGATAATTGCAGCCGTAATTACACCTCCCGACATCTTCACCCTGATTCTTGTAACGCTTCCTATTTATGGACTGTATGAATTAAGTATTATTGTACTAAAGAAATGTGATCAAAAAGATTCTTCCGATTTTAGATAATCTTCAACTGGTTCCCTATCGTTCCCATGGAAGTTCTCAGCCGCCATGCGGCTGAAATGGTTCTGCGCGCGCCGGAGGCTCTCTATGTTTCTGTGGCCGCAAGCCACAGCTTGCCAACAAAAATTCTAAGAATCTGAGTCTGAGCCTGTTCCCAGGAGCGAAGCGACAGTTCCCTTTCAGACACCCGGCTCCATGCTGCTCCACGCTTATTCTCTCCAATAAGTGATGAGAAATATGTGATAAGTGATAAACGATGAGTGATGAGCCTTGCTGGCTGATATCGGACGTTTATCGTTTATAACTCACGTTTATAACTGATTGGGGTCGCGGGTCATCGTCAGGTCGTTCGTCACTTCACCTACATCCCCCTCCATAGCAACTGACCCGGGGGCGGCGAACGTCCCTAATGCGGTTTAAGTTAAGGCGTAACGCACTGACATACCATCCGTTATTAAGCGTCTTTGCCACACCCGACACTCGACCGACATGGCGATACCAATAACGTCCGTTGGGTATCAACATTTGTATATTATGGCTGAGCTGAAAACATCACCTCAAAATACACAAATACATTCCGCTTACACTATAGCAAGTTGTTCCCCATCGTTCCCATGGAAGTTCTCGGCCGCCATGCGGCTGAAATAGTTCTGCGCGCGCGGGAGGCTCTCTATGTTTCTGTGGCCGTCGATCACAGCTTGCCTACAAAGATTCCCAGCCTCTGAGTCCGTGTCTGCTCCAGGAGCGAAGCGACAGTTCCCTTTCCGGTTCAATCCCGTAGCCACCAACACGATACATATACCAGAGATAGCCTTGTTCGTCAGTCAGCCTCGTCAGCTAATGACTGAGGCAGCTTTGGTTTGCGAAACCAATTTACTTAGAATTATATTCAATAATGAAATATTTTATATCTTCGCGCGTTATACTAAGTATGATGGACATATACGGAACATACTCGCTGGCAAATTCCTTCTTGAACTCACAATCGTCCCCCGAAAAGGAGTCGGTCATGTGGTCACGTCTTCGCCAAGGGAAAAAGAAGAAGCTTCTGGCATTAGTCCGCAGGGGGGTATATATGCCTGTGGAAATAGACAACAAATTTGTCATAGGCTGCAATGCCGTAGAGGATGGGATACTTTCCTATCATTCAGCTCTGGAATATTATCTTCTGCAAACGCAAGAATTCAACGAGCTGTATATTCATTCCACCCGCAATTTCCGAACATTTGAATATCTTGGAGAAACATACTCGTATAAAAAATTAAAATTTCTCCATGAAGAAATAAAGACTGTCGATATTTCGGGGTATGTAGTGAGGGTCACATCGCTGTCACAGACATTGGTAGATTGTATGTATAATATCAATCTTGCAGGCGGCATTGAGGAATTGATGTATGCCCTTTCGGAGTGTCCGCCAAACGGTATTTGTGAGACAGACATACTGAAATGTCTTGAGCTTTACGATAACAAAAGTCTGTGGCAACGTGCCGGTTTTTTATTCTCCATGTTCAACCATCAACTTAATCTCTCTGAAGCTTTCTTCAAAAGGTGCAAATCAGCAATGGGCAACAATCAAAGTTACATCATAAATCCGTACTTTTGCAATAGTTTCAATAAGGAATGGAATCTTTGCATCCCTGACAATCTCCAAACTCAACTCAAAGTAATATGAAGTTTGAATACGATAAAAAGCAAATACAACTAATCGCAAAAAGGCACTCTTACACAGCTACCAACGTGGAAAAAGTCATACGCCTGTGCCTAATTTTGGAAGATCTGAACATTCTTGACGAATTTGCAGGAAAGCTGCTGCTAAAGGGTGGTACGGCTATAAATCTCATAGCCTTTAACAGCAAGCTGCCAAGACTTAGTGTCGACCTTGATCTTGATTTTGCATTGAATCTGTCAAAAGAGGAAACAAGCCTTGAGCGAGACAAAATTAATAAAGCGTTAACCGCATATTGTAAAAATATGGGGTACACATTAAGTGATAGAAGCAATTTTGTACTTGACTCCAAGTCTTTGCTATATACAACAACGACAGGCAGCCTCGACAAAATAAAACTTGACATCAACTATCATTCACGATGTCATGTATATCCGGCAGTATTGAGCGAAATTGTTTTGCCATTTGGAATTGGAAGCGAATATATACATATTGCGCACCTCGATATCATAGAGCTTTTTGCAGGTAAGATAAAAGCACTATATGAGAGATGTAAACCACGTGATATATACGACATATTTTCTTTGGCGCAATCAGGGCTGTTATCAACAAAAGAAAAACGAACGGCACTACGAAAATGCGCGGTTTTTTATTCCATATTAGGCAATGCAGACAAGCCGGATTTACTTAAACAAGATTTGAATATAATCCGCAGGATGCCATTTCAAGCATTGAAAACACAACTGCTTCCTATGCTGCATACCAGACTTGGGCATTTCGATAAAGACACATTATTCGATGTAACAGTAAATTATCTGGAAGGTCTAATGAAATTAGAGGATACAGAAACGGAATTTATCAACAGTTTCTTCAGAGGAGACTTTCGTCCGGAATTGCTGTTCAATAAAGCAACCTCAGACAACCTAA
This sequence comes from Porphyromonadaceae bacterium UBA7087, assembly GCA_002493515.1. Classification (GTDB taxonomy): domain Bacteria; phylum Bacteroidota; class Bacteroidia; order Bacteroidales; family Muribaculaceae; genus Lepagella. Next base: position 16,234 of record DKYZ01000040.1, read on the forward strand.
AGCGTCATCCCATTGTTCAGCGGACCTTATCAATGATAAAATAAGGCAACTTGCCCATAAAATTAGTTCTAAGGATCGTCAGCCACATCTTGCCTACAAAGATTCCTTGTCACTTGAGCCACGACGTCAAAATATCGCATTAATCCACGTCCTCATCCCGACAGCGCAAGCCAAAGGCATACCCATGATAAGCGATAAGAGATAAACTATAAACAATGAGTGATAAGCGTTGCTGGCCGCTGTCCGACGTTTATCGTTCATCACTCATCGTTTATAACTGAACAGGGGAGTTCATCATCGCGGGTCAGCACAGGCCGAACAGCCTGATGCCGACTCCTCGCGGATTGAAGCGGATTATCGCGGATTTTTCCGTTCGGATACCCGTCATGCGCGGACGCGCCATGGCGCGTCCCTACAGGATTCCCGTATCGTTTTAGCAAGTTGTTCCCTACTCGTCCCCATGGCTGTTTCCTCCGGAGCGAAACAAATATGCTCTGCGATTCAAAAAATTTTTGTATCTTCGCAGTCATGAAGATTCTTTTTTTAGGCGATTACTCAAACCTCCACGCTTGCCTCGCCCGGGAACTCCGGAAGAGAGGCCACGATATAACCGTCGTCTCCGACGGCGGACGGTACATGGACACCGACCGCGATATCCTGCTCGACCGCAAGCCGGGATTCCTCGGCTCCGTCAGATACCTGTACGATATTTTCTCCATTCTCCCCTCCCTGAAGGGCTATGATGTGGTGCAGTTCATCAACCCCCACTTCCTCAACCTCGTCCCCGGGAGAATCAAATATTTCTTCGACATCCTGAAGAAGGAAAACCGCTCCGTCTTCCTCACCCTGGCCGGCAACGACTATTATTTCGCCGACGCCTGCCTCAATTCCGACATGTTCAAATTCTCGGAGTTCAAGGTGGGCGACGAATATACCGAGTTCGAGAAGCAGACAATGCACGGCCGGAGATGGACCGACACACGACTGCGCAGGTATGCCGAGCATTTCTACGAGAACATCGACGGCGGCATGGCCATCCTTCCGGAATATGACATGGCAGCCCGACCGATTCTCGGCGACCGCCTCGCCTTCACCAACATTCCGCTGCAGCTTGAATCCCTCCCCTACTCGGAACTGAATATCGGCGACCTACCGGTAAAGATCTTCATCGGAATGCGCGGCGGTATGGAGGTAAGGAAAGGCACGGCCCTGCTTCTGGAAATCTCGCGGGAACTGGAGAGGGAACTTCCTGGGAAATGTGTCGTCGAGAATGTGCGCAACCTCCCCCTAAAGGAATATCTGCGACGCATGGCCGGGAGCCACATCGTGCTTGACCAGCTTTATTCATACTCTCCCGGCACTAACGGTTTCCAGGCGATGGCACTGGGACGTGTGGCCGGCACCGGCGCACAGCCCGAGTTCTATGAATATATCTCAGAACCGGAATCGCGGCCCATAATATGCCTCTCCACTCCCGACGCGGAAAAGATAAAGGAGACCCTGCGCCGACTCATTCTTAATCCGGAACCGCTCGCCGGCATGAGCCGCGAGGGACGCCGCATCGTCGAGACAAACAACGATGTCAAAATTGTGGCGACACGCTTCGAGAATCACTGGAACAAAATACTTGCGAAGAAATGACACAGCTTCAGGTGCTGATATGCACGTTCGGACCAGACGGCATCCGCCGCGTCGCGGAATTCCGCCATCCACAGGTGGAGGGCGTCGAGTATATCGTCAGCTGGCAGCTGCCCGAAGGGGAACCCGAAATCCCTCCGCAGCTTGACCGAAACGACTTCCGGATATTCCCGAGCAAAACCAGAGGACTGTCGGTAAACCGCAATCTCGCTTTTTCCCACGCCACCGCCCCCCTGCTTCTGATAAGCGACGACGACGTGGAATATACGCAAGAGCAATTGCTGGCAGTGATTGATGCCTTCGCGCAGAATACGGATTGCGATTTCATCTGCTTCCGCTATGAATCCGACCCATGCCAGAAACAATATCCCGAAGCGACATTTTCCTTCTCGGAGCGACCGCCCAAGGGCTATTACGTATCCTCTATTGAGATTGCCCTCAGGGGAAAGGCGCTGTCGTCAAATGCCTCCGGGTGGAAAACTTCCATCGCGTTCAATGAGAATTTCGGCATAGGCGCCACCTTCGGCTGCGGAGAGGAGGAGATCCTTATCCACGACATGATACGGGCCGGACTGAAAGGAAAGTTCATCCCCCGGACAATATGCCGCCACGACGCACCGACGACAGCTACCAAAGAGAACGGCGGAAAAGAATTTATCCAGACCAAGGGAGCCATGATAGGCTATCTCCATCCCGCTACGTGGCCGCTGCGCATGCTGGCGCATTCAGTCCGCCAGACGGGCGGTCTCAAGCGACGTCTTCTCTATATCCGCCACTGGCTCTCCGGATTCCGTAAAGCCCGACGCTCCGGAGTCTACAACGGCCGTTGATGCCGTAATCCCTTCCGCATTTCGGCTTCCTGCCTCCTCCTCGATGTCGTAGCGGGGACGCTGCTTCACCTCCGAATATATCTTGCCGATGTATTCCCCTATGACGCCCAGCGCCATGAGCAGGATGCCGGTGCAGAGCCATATCGAGAGCATCAGGGAGGTCCATCCCTCTATGGTGTGGCCTCCGAAATAACGTACAAGCGAATATATGAGCACACCCAGCGACACAAGGAGAAACAGAAGACCCACAGTGAATATGAGCCTCACCGGCTTCACGGAGAAGGAGGTCACGCCGTCAACCGCGAAATTCATCATCTTGGGAAAATCATACTTGCTTTTTCCCGCCAGCCGGGGACTGCGGTCGTAATATACCGACGCCTGCTTCCCTCCGAGCAACGGCACTATCCCCCTGAGATAAAGATTCCTCTCGCCGTATCTCGACAGACGCCGCCACGCCCCCAGACTCAGCAGACGGAAATCAGAATGGTTGTAGACTGTCCTGACGCCAAGCCTCTCCAGAACGCGGTAATATGTCTGGGCCGTGAATCGCTTGAACCAGGAATCGCTGGCGCGGCAGCGCCTTACCCCGTAAACCACGTCACATCCTTCCTGATATCTCTCCAGCATCTCGTAAATGCAATCCGGATCATCCTGAAGATCGGCATCGATGGTCACCGTCGCGTCATAATCCCAGGCATGACGGCCCAAGGCCGCCATAATGGCGTTCTGATGGCCGCTGCGCGCACACAGCTTTATGCCGCGCACGTTTTTCCTCGCCTCACACTCCCTCCTGATTTCCCTCCAGGTGGAGTCGGAGCTACCGTCGTCTACAAGAATGACCACACTCCCGGCATCCGCCACTCCGGCTTTCGCCATTCCCGCAAGCAGCGACGCCAGACGCTCCACCGTCGTAGCCACCATCTCCTCCTCGTTATGACACGGTACCACTATCGCCAGGCGACACGGCCTCGCTTCGTCGCAACCGGATCTGGCTTTTTCCGTAACCATGCTCACAATTCTATCGTATAACGGGGACACATCACTCCCGACGCCCCGAGCGAGGCTTTCTGGCGGTAAAGGCCCTCGTTGAGCACCTTCCCCCCATCTTCGGTGCTTATCCCGAAATCAAAATACGATTTGCCGGTATAGGCCTCGTTGATGAGATATGAGAAAAGCAGAGTCAGCATATTCTCCTCCCTGCCCCGGGGTGTGGTGGCGATATACTGGCAATGCGCCACGACCGAGGCGTCATATACCATTACCCCGGCATGCATCACGCCGTCGGCGAATGCCCCGAAAATTCGAATCTCTTCCGGGAAGCGGCTTTTAAGAAGCTCCATCTCCTCCGGGGTATGCACAGGCCGGACGCTGTGACGCTCGGCGAGACAACGCGACGTAAGATCCATAAACGACCGCACGTCGTCGGTCTCGCGTATCTCCACTCCCAGGGCGGACGCCTTGCGGAGATGGCGGCGCTGGAGGGCGTTGAAGCCCGGATTGTCCGCCAGAGATATGGCACTCGATATCGTTACAGAATCAAGTCGCGCCCCTCCCTGAAACAGAAGATACCGGTCTTCCTGCGACGGCATACGCGAATATATATACGGAAGCGGCTTGTAGTCTATGGCCTTCACCCCGGCCTCACGACAATATTCCAGCCATACGCGCCACATCGCGGACATCGACACGCAGTCGAGATGCGAGACGGGGAGTATCCAGCCCCCGTAGGTGAGCCCCTGGTGGGAATGCAACACTCCGTCGGGCGTGATGTTGGCGGGGAGCAGCGCCAGAAGCCTCTCCCCCTTGAAGGCCATCATCGAGAAGTCGGCGAAACGGTCGGAATGATAGTCCATATAGCCTCGCTTGAAAAGAAAAGTGGCGTTTCTCGACGCGTCGACAAAATCATCCCATCTCCGGCGCCAACGGCCCTCGTATTCTACAATTCTCCAGTCTTCCATGGTCGGTAAGCGGTTAGATTTCAATATTCAGAGACGTATCCAGTCGAGAGGATTCTGACGCTCCTTGTTTTTCCATACCTCGAAATGTATCGAGCCGTGCGACGGGTCATCCTCGTCGGCGGCAATCGAGCCGAGAGCCTGGCCGGCCTTCACCATATCCCCGATCTTGACTGCCGGAGACGCGAGATTGCCGTAGACGGTATAATAGTTGCCGTGGTTGACGATTATCACCATTCCATAGCCGTCGAGACGCACCATCTTCGATACTTTCCCCGGATACACAGCCAATGCGGAGGCTCCCGCGGCCACCTCGGCGTCTATGCCGGTGTTGTCGAAAGTGACATCCGGAAGGTCAGGAAACGACTGACGCCCATACCTGCTCGTGACCCTGAATGAACCGCCCGCGGGCTTGGGGAGGCTTCCCTTCATTGCCGCGAAATCACCCCTCGGGGCCAGATTCTGCGAGGCCGCGGATGGCGCCGACGCCTGCTCGCGCCTGTCGCGGGGGCGACGGCGGCGAGCATCTGCGTAATTCTCGTTTTTCGGAGCGTCCTTCTTTCCGGTCTCCACCTTGCGGTCTATCCTGGGTTCCGTCTTTTTCTCAACCCTCTTATCCTCTTTTTTACTCTTTTCAGGCTTCTCTGCTTTCTTCTCAGCCTTTTTAGGTTCCTTCGCTTCCTGGCTCCTGGCCTTAGCCTCGGCTGCCTTCCTGCTTTCCTGCTCCCTCTTCTCCTCGGCCTGGGCAAGCAGCTGCTCCTTCTCGCGACGCTCCGCCTCCAGCCTCTCAGCCTCACGGCGCTGGCGCTCACGCTCCTCAGCTGCGCGTTTCTCCTCCGCAGCCTTCCTCTCGGCCTCCACGCGGGCACGCTCCGCAGCCGCGGCACGCTCCTCCTCGGCGATGAGGGCCGACACGCGTGAACGCAACTGATTCACCTCAGCCTGCTTTTTGGCCAGATGGGCGCTGAGGGCCTCGCCGTTCCTGCGCAGGTCGGCCACTATTGCATCCTGGCTGGCATGCTGCCTGCGCAGTTTCTCCTCCGCGGCCTTCTGGCTGCGCAGCGCCACATTCTTCTGGCTTCTGGTCTGCTCAAGCTGCGCCGTCTGACGCTGAAGCTGGTCGGTCTTCCCTTTTATGGCGGCCGTCTGGCGGTCTTTCCACTGGCTGAACTGCCTCAGGTATCTGATGCGCCTCATGGCCTGGTTGAAATTCTCGGAAGCGAATATGAAAGCGAGCGCCGACGTGTTTTTCCGCGCGGTGCGCATTTTCTTCACTGCCTTGAGATATTCGGCACGCATCTTTGCGAGCTCCTTCTCATTGGCGCTGATCTCCCCCTGCAGACCTCCGATTTTCTTGTCAAGCGTGCCTATCTGGCTCACGGTGCCTGCAATCTGCCCCTCGGTGGTCTTGATATCCTCCTCAAGCTTACCCAGCTGCGAGAGATTTTTCTTTATGGAAGCCTCGTTCTCACGGAGCTGCGCCTTGGTCTGGGCCACCTCCTCACGGGCAGCCCGTTCCTGCTTCTGCACGTCGGCCGACGACTCCTGCTTCCGGCCCGAGGCCTTCTTATTAGGCTTCGGGGACTGTTTTGCCTTCTTCTTGCGTGCGCGCTGCTGCTGGGCCGTGCGTGCGGCATTGCCGCCACGGTCCTGGGCCGATATATCCGGGACGTATGATGTCAGGGCAGACGCCGCCAACAGCGTCACCGTCGTTATTCTCCTTAATATTTCTCTTAATGTCATTTTATGATGTCATGCTGGCTGGATGCCATAAACTATTGTATCGGCCGGATAAACGCCCCGCCCTTAGAAAGACTTGAAAAACCCGTTGATATCCGTTTTCCGGTATTTGGAGTTTATCTTGATGGAATCGAACGGACTTGCGCCCCATCTCGGTTTGTCGAGCTCCATATCTACGATGGTCTGTCTTTTTCCCGTCTTGAGATCGACCATCAGGTCGATGCCGTCGCCCGGATATGAATAGAGAATTGTGGCGGTGTCAGTGCCTCCGGGCACGGTAAGCATGAAAGCCTCAAGATAACCGTCGGCATCCACCACGAAACCATATGCCGCCCCTTCGGGCTGCACCTTTTCCTTCGGCACGACTATCCACCCCCCTCCGGCGTCAGGATAGAAATCCGCAAGATGGAAATTGTCTCTGTCAAGCTCCCCCTCTCCTCCTACGGCCACACGCCCGAGCAGAAGACACTGGATGTCGCGCAGACCGGCGGGAATGTTGGCGGGAAGATCCGAAAGAGCCTCTTTGGCATAGACCTTCTTCATTTTGTTGACAAGAAGCACAGTGTCGGTGTCTACCTCGATTCTGCCAACCTCGCCCAGAAGAGGAGCCCTCACTGATATCATGAGCTTTCGCCCGTAGTCCATGAAGACCCTGAGCGAGGGGGATACCGGCAGACCGTCCGTACGCAGCTTGCCATCCAGAAGAAGGGTGGTCCATGTTTCATATCCGGCGGTGATGGAATCAGCCGCCACCCGGGCCTGCCTCTCCCTAAGGGGCTCTCCGGCCCCGGCGACGCTGCCGCGGCCTTCAGCCGTCAGCGAGGCCGCGATTATGAATAAGATGGCGAGCGCCACATCGCGCATTCGCCCTGTATTGTATCTGGTCAGTGTCATTCGTAAAAGAATGTCTTGTTTTTTACTTTTTTCTTCAGCACCTCCCTGTCAGGCTCCAGGTCAAGTGCCTTTTCCCAATATTCAAGAGCCTGCTCCGGCTCGTGGTTCATGAAAAGGATGTCGCCGTAATGCTCGTAAAGGTCGGCTCCCGTATCCTTGCGCTCCTCGGCGAGCTCTATGGCTTTGGCCTGGTATTCCCGGGCCTCCCTGTAGTCGCCCAGACGGAAAAGAACCCAGGCATATGTGTCGAGATATGTGTCGTTGTCCGGCACCTGGTCGATGGCCTTGCGGCTCATATCGCGGGCCCTCTCGAGGTCTCCCTTGTTCTCGGCGAGGAAATAGGCATAGTTGTTGAGAGTGGCGGCATTGTCCGGGAAGAAGAAGAGAGAATTGTCGTAGGCCGAATAAGCCTTCTTCAGGTCTCCCGCGCCGTAATACATGTCGCCGAGCATATTGTAATACATGCTGACCCTGTACAGGTCCTCATATTTCATGCGCGAGAGCATCCTGCGGTCGGTTATTGAGTCGGTGAGGGGCAGGTCGGGAGCCACAGAGTGGATCAGATCCGCATATGTCTTTTCGGCCACATCATATCTCTTACCCAGAGAGGCAGCCGACGCAAGCAGAAGGGTCATCCCCTCCGGGGGTGTGATGTAGGTCCGGGCCTTCTCGTAAGTCGCGATGGCGTCGTCATATCTGTCATCGGAAATCTGATAGCTCATGAGCCGTCCCCAGTAGTTGGCTTCCTCCGGACTGAGGTCAACCGCATAGCCCATCTGCTCCACGGCATCGTCGAGATCGCCCTTGGCCGCGCTGTAGCGTCCGGCGAGATCAAGCACGCCCGGCTCGTGGGGATACTGCTGCATCAGCACATCGAAAAGATGGTCGCCCCGCTGGGTGTCGCTCTTGTCATTGAAGAGTGTCTGGATATATTCCTCGAGCAGGTCGGTTTTCTGCTTCGGGTCAAAGTCCTCGCTCAGCAGGGCCTCATATATCTTGTTGTCGTATTTCACGCTGTCGCCCTGGCTGCGGTATAGATTTGCCAGGGCCACCTTCACCTCTCCCGACTCAGGCGCGATCTCCTCGGCCTGCAGGTAATAGGTCTCCACTGAATCGGTGTGGCCGGTGATCTGGCAGAAATTACCCTTCAGCAGACGGTAAGTGGGATCGCTGAGATTGGAGGCCACGAGGTCGTCAACCTCCCTGCTCGCGGCCACAGTGTCGCCGGCCGACAGCATGAAGGCGATTTTCTTCATCGAGAGCTGCGGCGACTTCCCCTCGGCCCTCTCGTATCTGTCAAGAGCGCCTATGGCCTTGTCCGGCTCCCCCTTCGCCATATAGGTGTCGGCGAGATGAATGAGCGTGACTGTCTGCGCGGGGTCGAGGGAGTCAATGCGCTCGAAAATCCGTATCGCCTCGTCAAGCGAGTCGAGGCGGGCATTGACAAACGCATAATAGAAAGCCTCGTCCCGATCATGGGGATAGAGGTCGACAAATGTCTTCATTAGCCCCAGGGAGCGCGCGAGCTCCGTTCTGCTCCGGAGCGTGTCGCTTGCGACCATGAGCCGCTGCATGCCGTAGGCCGACGCAGCCTCGGCATATCCGGAATCCAGGCTGTAGGCTTTCTTAAAATACTCGTATGCCGATGCTTCGTCGCCCTCCACCTGCTTTCTGAGACCCTCCACATAATAATATCTTGCCTTCTCCCTCTGCGGGGTGTTTTTTGAGGCGGCGAGTCCCATGAGCGACAGCAGCGCCGGAAGCAACAGCAGCAATATGACGGTAGCTTTCTTCAATTTCCCTTTATTAAAATGTTATGACCTCAGTTCGTGCCGGTATGTCCGAACGCGCCATCCTCCCGTTTGGTCCTGTCGAGCTCGGAGACACTTTCCCATTCCACCTTGCAGTATTGCTTCACCACCATCTGGCAAATACGGTCGCCATCGTTGATGGTTATCTCTTCCTGCCCGAGATTTATGAGGATGACCCCGATTTCCCCCCTGTAATCGGCATCGATTGTGCCCGGCGTGTTGAGCACGGTCAGTCCATGCTTCAGAGCGAGACCCGACCGCGGCCTTATCTGGCATTCATATCCTGCCGGCAGCTCCATGTAGAGCCCGGTCTGTATCAAAGCGCGCTCAAGGGGTTTGAGCGTTAGCGGACCGGCCGGCAGAAACGCCCTTACGTCCATTCCGGCGGCCTCGAATGTCCCGTAGGAGGGGAGCTCGTGGCCGCTGCGGTTGATTATCTTGATTTTAAGTCTTTCCATCGTGAGATAATGTTTGTCTTTATAGTAGGCCCGGATATATAGACCCGGTGCAGACTGACTGCCTGCCTCAGTTATAAAAGAGGAGAGAATGGAATTGTTTGCCAAAATTAATAAAAAAGGGGATTACAATACGAAAAAAAGGCCGTCTTTTTGAAAGACAGCCGATTTTTAGTCGATTGCGAGTCTGAAACTCAACCCTCTGTGATAGCGTCGTTGGGGCAAACCTGTGCGCAGCTGCCGCAGCTGATGCAAACGTCCGGATTGATTTTGTAGATGGGATCGCCCTCGGAGATAGCGTCAACGGGGCAAACAGACTGGCATGTTCCACATGCGATGCAGTTATCGCCTATTACGTAAGCCATAGTAATTTAGTTTTAGTTATTGGTTTTAATTATTAGTTTCGTTATTTTCCGCTCCCCTTTCGGAAAGCTCTGCAAATTTACAGCTATTAACTGAAATCCACAAGACAAATCCCTAATTTGAACCAAATCCAAATAAGACATTTTTCTGTCCGTTCGCTCTTATTGGCAATGTTTTCGCTCCGGTTGTTGCACATCTGGTTTTTTTCCCTTACATTTGTGAATCACAAATAAAATTCATCCATGGGAAAAAGCCAACCTCTGATATCCGTCATAACAATCACATACAACGCCGAAGACTGCCTGCATCCTACAATGAGGTCGGTGGCAGCACAGTCGTTCAAGGATTTCGAGCATATAATAGTCGACGGCGCGTCAACCGACAACACGCTCCAGATCGCCCGCTCGCTTGGAACATCCAATCTCAGGATACTGAGCGAACCGGACAAGGGTCTTTATGACGCGATGAACAAGGGGTTGTCGATGGCCAACGGCAGGTATCTGCTGTTTCTGAACGCCGGCGACGCATTCCACTCGGAGGATACCCTGTCGCATTACGCTGCCGAGGCTAAAAAAAACAGGGATATAATATATGGCGATACAGTCATAGTAGACAAGGACAGGAATTTCATAAAGAAGAGGCATCTGTCGGCCCCGAGGATTCTGACCTACGAATCATTTGCCAACGGGATGCTGGTATGCCATCAGGCCTTCATGGTGAGACGCGACCTTGCGCCCAGATATAATCTCGACTACCGTTTTTCCGCGGATTATGAGTGGACGCTACGCTGCCTGAAACGTTCGCGCCCCGGAAGCTGCGCCAATCTCAATGAGGTCACGATAGATTATCTCAACGACGGCCTGACTGACAAAAACCACCGTGCCTCGCTAAAGGAACGCTTCATGATAATGCGTCACCATTTCGGATTGATGCCGACAATAGGCCGACACATAATGTTTCTGTTCCGCAGCCTGAAGCGCAAACTCCTGTAGGGAAGCAATCGCGGGGTTGGAGAGGATAGCGGGGTTGGGAGCCCCGCACACGGAACGGGCTA
>DKYZ01000063.1:0-6014 GCA_002493515.1 Porphyromonadaceae bacterium UBA7087
ATTGATTCTGCAAGACGGGACGCAGATATGTCGTTGTGGTGTTTTCAGGTAACAATACGGGGAGGAAGAGCCGTCCCATCACTTTCAGCCTGAAAAGGCCGAATTGCCAAGACACGTGGTCAAGGTGATGTAATCCTCCCTCGGGCTGAGGGGTGCAGAGCCGTCATTCCCGATTGCGGGCGCAAAGTTACAAAAACAATGGCGATATCCAAAGGATTGCGCCGCATTATTTCGTGAATTCGAACTCCGAGAGGAGCGGGTAATGGTCGGAGGTCTTGATTTTCCCTTTCCTGACACTGAGGGCCTTCAGGTCGCCCTTATAGAGAATCTGGTCGATATGGAAATAAAACATATGGGCGTTGTAGGTGAACGTCGGGCCGAAATTTGTCTCCGTGTAGGCGTCCTTGAGGTCATCGCCCATGATGAGGTTGTATGACCATGAGGCCGGCACGTCGTTGAAGTCGCCGCATACAATCAGCGGGCCGCTTATCCTGTCGATCTCCTTGCGCAGCAGCGCGGCGTTCTCCGCCCGGCGCTGGAAAGCGTTGCGGAGCTTTGAATAGATGGTGCTCTTGAACTCCTTTGCGCTGTTTTTCATCCCTTTTGCCGACCTCATGCCCGTCACCACCTTGCGCTCGTCTTCCGACAGGTCGTAGGAATAGAGATGCACCATGGCCAGGTTGAGCGTGTGTCCTCCCGGGAAATGCACCTTGAAGAGGTCGAAGCGCTGCGACCACCCGTATCTCTCGCCGTCCCACTTGTAGCCAGTGCGCTCCACGGGATATTTCGACATCACCTTTATGTCGGTCGACGACAGTCCGGCGCGGTAGGGATATGCGCGAATCAGACTGTCCACCAGTTGCGGCGACGCCTTCTTGAACTCCTCCGGAGTGAAATTGTGCAGCTCCGCCAGGCAGACAATGTCCATGCCGGAGTGGAGGATGAACTCCACGGCGCGGTTGCCCGGATACTGGGGGTCCTGGCGGTCGTCGGTGTGCAGGATGTTGTAGCTCATGAGCGAGAATTTCAGTTTACCCTCTGTCGGGCTCTTCTTCGAGCCGAAGGGAAAGGCCTGCGCCATGGGCGCCATGCAGAGGATGATGGTGCCTACGCCCAGCCCCGTGAATATGAGCTTGCGCATGCAGGCCCAGAAAATCACCAGCACCCCCGTGGCTATCGCGAAATATGGGAGCGCGAGGGTGAATACAGCCGGAATCGTGAAATACTGCGGATTGAATTTGCCGCCGAAAGCCGAAAGGATGGTCAGCAGGTACACCACCGTCGAGACCACCCTCATGACGTTTCTGAAAATCGGTCCTACCAAAGGCAAAAACATGGTTTGTGTTTATTTTTTGTTGAGTCGTTGTGACAATATCGTCAGTTCGTTGCGCTCTCCTTCTGTAAGCGAGGTGTAGCCGGAGACTCTTATTTTGTCGAGGAGCTGGTCGAGGCGCCCCTCGTCGGAAAGCGACCTGGCGGCGCGAGCCACGGCGCGGCCGTTGCGCCTGACGTTTCTCGGCGCCTTCCGGCGCGCGGGGCTGGCGCGGGTCCCGAGATAGCCCTTGAACATCCCCTTGCGCGCAAGCGCGTATATGATTCCGAAGAGGATACCCCCCAGGTGGGCGGCGTTGCCGGAGGTGGTTCCCGAGCCAGCTCCGAAGAATGTCAGCGCCACGCATACGAGCGCGAGCCATTTCAGCTTCACCTCCCCGATGAGGATGAGGTTTAGCCTGAGGTCGGGGGTCAGGAAAGCCGCTGCCGTCATGACGGCCATCACCGCCGCCGACGAGCCTACGAGATATGAGCCGGCCGCGGCGTTTCCGGGAAGCGACGCGAGGATATAGGCGGCGGCTCCCGAGAGTCCGCCTCCGATGTAGAGCCAGAGAAGCTGGCGCGAGGTCAGCAGGGTGAGGGCGAGGCGCCCGAACCAGAACAGCCACAGCATATTGAAGAGCATATGCATAAGCGAATACTGGGTCACCATATATGTGGCGGCGGTCCAGGGATGTCGCAGTGCCACAGCCGGCTCCGACGACAGGGCGAGCATCGAATGGGTCCAGGCGGAGCTTGCGCCGGTGGCGTCGCAGATGAGCGACGCTATTCCCGTGAAGGCCCATATGCCGACGTTGACCGCGATGAGCCACGCCAGCGACTCCGCTCCGCAATATCGCTTGAAATTGTCAATAAAAGCTGCCACCGTTCAGTGTCCCTTTCTTTTTCCAGTATAACAGAAGGATCAGGCCGAAGACCATTCCCCCGAGGTGGGCGAAATGGGCTACGGTGTCGGCAGAGCGTCCCACGCCGAGGAAGAACTCGAGCACTCCATAGCCGATGACCATGTATTTGGCCTTTATCGGCACCGGGATGAAGAAGAGGTAGAGCGGCATGTTGGGGAATACGAAGGCGAAACCGAGCAGCAGGCCGAAAATGGCGCCGGATGCACCTACGGTGACCATCTGGGTGCGGAATGAGGCCATTGCGGAGGCGAACTGCGAGTCGCCCTGGGCCAGGGCCTGGTCGACCACCGCTCTCATATGTTCGTATGTGAGGCCGTTGAGCCCGGCGATGCCGCTTATGTAGTCGTGGCGCCAGGTCAAGGCCCATATCCCTTCCTGCACCAGGGCCGCCCCGATGCCGCATATCATGTAGAAGAGGAAGAAGCGGCGGCTTCCCCAGACCCTCTCCAGGACGCGCCCGAACATCCACAGCGTGAACATGTTGAACAGGATGTGCATGATGTTGGAGGGGGAATGCACGAACATATACGTGATTATCTGTATGGGGTTGAAGGCGTCGGAGTAGACGAAATGCAGCCCCAGCACTCGTAAGATAGTGCCCGAGAAGCTTGGGAAGAGCGCCTCGGCGAGCCATACGATGCAGTTGATTATGATGATATTTTTTGTTACCGGGGGTATGGAGGCCAGCCCGGAGCCTGAATTTTGAAACATGGTGCAAATTTAGTAAAATATCACGAAAAGAGCATGGAGAAGGGGCTAAAGTGGGCGTTAATAAAATAAAAAAGAGGGTTTCAGTGAAATTTAGGGCGAATAAGTTTGTTATGAGGGTATAAAGTTGTATATTTGCCCCGAAATGCGATTTAATAATTCAAAATGACAAATTATGAACAAGACAGACCTTGTAAATGAAATCGCCGCCAAGGCGGGATTGAACAAAGTCGATGCCAAGAAAGCACTCGACGCATGTCTCGAATCAATAGAGCAGGCTCTTGCCAACGACGATAAGGTGCAGCTCATCGGCTTCGGCACTTTCTCGGTGGCCGAGAGAGGGGAGCGCTCAGGCTTTAACCCCCGCACAAAAGAGAAAATCCAGATTCCCGCCAGCAAGGTGGTGAAGTTTAAGCCCGCTGCCGAGATGGGCAAGTGAGGATCATCCCCTCTTCGACGCATCGGCCTCCCGCAGGGGAGACTTGAGTAAGAAAGACTTCGGCCAGACCTGACCGGAGTCGTTTTTGATAACAATAATATATAATGACAATAGAGAAGATAATTTCAGACGCAGTCTCCAAGGCTGTAAAAGAGCTTTACGGAGCAGCAGTGGCTCCGGAGACCATTGTGCCGCAGGCCACCAAGAAGGAGTTCGAGGGGCATCTCACCATTGTGGTGTTCCCTTTCCTGAAGATCTCGCGGAAGGCGCCCGAGGCCACGGCGCAGGAAATCGGCGCATGGCTGGAGCGCAATTGTCCAGCCGTGGGCAGATATAATGTGGTGAAGGGTTTCCTAAACATCAGCATCTCGCCGGCATTCTGGCTCGACGTGCTCCGCCAGATCGATTCCGACCCTGACTATGGCATAAAGCGCCCCGACGCCGACTCCGACCTGGTGATGGTGGAATATTCGTCGCCCAACACCAACAAGCCGCTTCATCTGGGGCATGTGCGCAACAATCTGCTCGGCTACTCGCTTGCGTGCATCCTCGCCGCCAACGGCCACAAGGTGGTCAAGACGAATATCGTCAACGACCGTGGAATCCATATCTGCAAGTCGATGCTCGCCTGGCAGAAGTGGGGCAACGGCGCCACCCCGGAATCCACCGGAAAGAAGGGCGACCATCTGATAGGCGATTTCTACGTTGAGTTCAGCAAGCGTCTCGCCCGGGATACCAAGGAGATCATGGAGCGCGACAATGTCGACAAGGAGGAGGCCGAGAGGCGTTCCCCCCTTATGGCGGAGGCGCGCGAGATGCTCCGCAGATGGGAGGCCGGCGACCCGGAGGTCAGGGCGCTCTGGAAGCGCATGAACCAGTGGGTGTACGACGGCTTTGACGTGACCTACCGTCGGCTCGGCGTGGACTTCGACAAGATATATTATGAGTCTGACACCTATCTCGAGGGGAAAGACCTCGTGCTCGGAGGCATAGAGAAGGGGATAATGTATCGCAAGGATGACGGCTCCGTATGGGCCGACCTGACTGCCGACGGTCTTGACCACAAGCTTCTGCTCAGGGCTGACGGCACGTCGGTCTACATGACCCAGGACATAGGCACCGCCAAGCTGCGCTATCAGGATTTCCCCATCGCCAAGATGATATACGTGGTGGGCAATGAGCAGAACTATCATTTCCAGGTGCTCTCGCTGCTTCTCGACAAACTGGGCTTCAAGTGGGGCAAGGACCTCACCCATTTCTCCTACGGGATGGTGGAGCTGCACAACGGCAAGATGAAGTCGAGGGAGGGCACTGTGGTAGATGCCGACGACCTTATCGACGCCATGATCGCCTCGGCCAAGGAGACGGCTGCCGACCGTTTCTCCGACATGACCACGGAGGAGGCCGACGAGATCGCGCGTGTCGTGGGGCTAGGGGCATTGAAATATTTCCTGCTCAAGGTAGACCCGCGCAAGAACATGCTTTTCAATCCGGAGGAGTCGATCGATTTCAACGGCAACACGGGTCCGTTCCTGCAGTATACGTATGCGCGTATCCGCTCGGTGCTGCGTCGTGCCGGCGAGGCCGGTCTGTCGCGCGACGTTGAGCTCGCGCTTCCCAACGAGAAGGAGACGGCCCTCATCCAGAAGCTCGCCGACTTCCGTGGCGTTGTGGCGGAGGCAGGACGCCGCTATTCCCCCGCGCTCGTGGCCAACTACTGCTATGAGCTGGCCAAGAAATACAACCAGTTCTATCACGACTATTCCATTCTCAGGGAGGAGGACGCCGGGGTACGCGCCCTGCGCCTGATGCTTTCCGACGCCACGGCCCGTGTGCTGCGCACCGGCACCGGTCTTCTTGGGATGGAGATGCCCGAAAGGATGTGATTGGGCAAATAAATAAGCCGGATTCGCGTTATATTTAATGAGTATATATCTAAAAGTGAAAATAATATGGATTACAAGTCACATGTGACCCCGCCTCCGTTCAACGGAGCCCGCACGTTGGTGCAGCAGACGAACGCCGTGATGAAGCGTGTCTACGTCCGTATGTTCATCGGGCTGCTGATTTCCGCGTTCTGCGCGCTGGGAGTCGCCTCGTCGCCTGCGGCGATCAGTTTCATTTTCGGCAACCAGATAGTGTTCTGGGGAATGCTCATCGCCATGCTTGTCATGGCCTGGGTGGTGCCGAGCCGGATAGCCACGATGTCGACAGCGGCCGGAATAGGCCTGTTCTGTCTCTTCTCCGCCCTAATGGGATGTTGGCTTGCCCCGATTTTCCTGGTCTACAGGATGGGCACGATTGTCTATACCTTCTTCATCACGGCCGGCACATTCGGCGCGATGTCGGTATACGGCTACTTCACCAAGCAGGACCTCTCGAAGATGGGAGCTTTCCTGACGATGGCCCTCATCGGTCTCGTCATAGCCTGTGTGGTGAATATATTCTGGGCCAACAGCACGTTTGAGTGGATCATCTCCATCGTGGGAGTCCTGATATTCGTAGGTCTCACGGCATGGGACACGCAGCAGGTGCGCCGTCTGGCCCAGTCGAACCTTGACCCGGCGGTGACCGACCGTCTCGCCACGATAGGGGCCCTTACGCTCTATCTCGACTTCATCAACCTCTTC
>DKYZ01000063.1:6302-22255 GCA_002493515.1 Porphyromonadaceae bacterium UBA7087
CTCTATCTCGACTTCATCAACCTCTTCCTCTTCATACTCCGCATCTTCGGCGGCAGCAACAACAACTGATTCCGCCCATCCACCCTACATAGCGGGGGCATCGGATTTCCGATGCCCCCGCTCCATTTTTCGGTCTCCGTGGCCGGAGACGGGATGTCTCCGGCTCCGGGGCTTATTTTTTGTCGGTTGGTGTGGCTTTTTTCCAGGTGGCGGTTTTCGGGGAGTAGGCGAGCGTCACGCAGCAGCCTTCCGAGAGATACGAGTAGAGATGCATCTCTGCCTTGTCGCCCGACGGGAAAATTATCTCGGCTTTACCGAATGCGCCAGGGTCGGTTACATCCCCGCTTGGCCTGGGAAGACGGATAATCCTCAGCTGTGAACGGAAATCCAGTCCCGGCGTCAACGCCGCCTTATAGAGCGCCTCCTTTGCTGTCCACGCCGTGATGTTGGCCGCCACATCCTCCGCATCCACCAGCGCCAGTTCCTCTTCAGAGAGAAAACGTGGGCGCAGCCTGACCACCTGTGCACGGTCGAGCCGTTCGGCGTCGATGCCCAGAGCCGTGCGCTCCGAGAAGGTGCCAAGATCCGCCTCCGGAGTACGCGGAAGGGTGGCCACCGCCAGCAGACCGGACGTATGCGTGACGGAAATACGTGAGCACTCGGAATAAAGGAACGGAGCGCCATTTGAGAAATGGCCCACCTCACGATAGCCGTCGCGCCCGTTCTCGCAATAAATCTGCATCGCCATCTCTCGCCACACGGAAGCATTGCCGTAGCCTCCGCTCACCTCCTCCACCTTGATTCCCGGCGGAGTGGGGTGGCGCCAGTATATGAAATCGTTATCCATTTTCTCTTTCGCTGTCGGATTGTGTGTTATCCTCGTTTTTTATAGTGACCTTCACCCGCGTGATGCGGTGTTTCTCGATACGCAGCACCTGGAACAGGCATGGTCCGCGGCGCAGCGTCTCCTTCATGGCGGGGAAGTCCCCCTTGATCTCGAGCAGCAGGCCGGCGAGAGTCTCGGCCTCCCCGACGTCGCCCAGGCTCTCCTCGTCGATGCCGGCGTCATGGCAGAAATCGCCGAGCGACACCTTGGCGTCGAAGATGAAAGTGTCGGCGTCTATGCGGCGGCATACGGTCTCCTTCTCGTCATACTCGTCGTCGATCTCGCCCACGATCTCCTCGATAATGTCCTCGAGGGTCACGATGCCCTGCGTGCAGCCGTATTCATCCACCACAATGGCTATATGGATCTTGCGTTTGCGGAAATCCTCGAGCAGGTCGTCGATCATGCGCGAGCCGGGTACGAAATAAGCCTCCCTCAGCAGTCCCTGCCATTCGAACCCCTCGTCTTTGTTGCCGATATGGGGGAGGAGGTCCTTGCTGTATAGGATGCCCCGGATGGTGTCCTGGGTGGTGTCGTAGACGGGGATGCGTGAGAATCCCGACTTGAGGATCACCTTCATCACCTCGGGCCAGGAGTCGTGGTATTCGATGGAAGTGACGTCCACGCGCGATATCATGATGTCACTCACCTCCTTCTCGCCGAAGGTGAGGATCCCTTCGAGCATCTCCTTCTCCTGCCCCTCCTTGATGTCGGATATCTCCAGGGCCTTTTCCAGCTCGTCGGTGGAGATATTCTGGGCCTTCTTGGTGACAATCCGGTTGACGATGTAGGTGGACTTCACCATCATCTTCGCCACAGGCCCGAAGAGCCGGTAGAGGAGCGTCAGGGCGCCGGAGGTCACGGTGACCCATTTCAGGGTGCGGCCTCGGGCCACGAGCTTCGGGAAGATCTCGCCGAAGAGCAGCAGCAGGAAAGTCAGGAAGACAGTCTGCAGCAGGAAGTCGAGCACAGAGCTGTTGAACTTCACCGTCATGCTGATGGCCGACGAGAGAAGCACCACCATGGTGATGTTGACGAGATTGTTGGAGATGAGGATTGTGGCGAGCAGGCGCTCGCTGTTGGCCAGGAGGCGGGAAGCCTTCCGGCTGGCGGGGTCGTCGCTCTCGTCGAGGGTGTCAATCTCGGCCGGAGTGAGGCCGAAATAAGCGATCTCGCTTCCGGAGACGAAAGCGGATATCAACAGACACACGCAGGCGATGGCCACGATGGCTATCCATCCTGGCCAGTTGGCCGGAGCATGGAGCTCAATGGCCTGCGACAATAAAATCAAGAGAGATATGGCCGGCGAATGTGCCGGCAAAGGGTCGGTGTCCAAAATCTAAGGAGTATTGGTTTTCAGACTGCAAAGATAGCTCATATCCCCAACATAAGCAAATTTAAACAACGAATAGTGATAAAAGCCCGGTGGCGGGAGTCCGGCGATGGCTACTGTCAGAAGGAGACAGCCACCTGGAGTGAGAAGCGGTTGTTGGAGAGGGTCTCGCGGCCGAATGTGTTTTTCTGCCCGTAGAGATATTCGGCTCCGACAAGCAGCAGCCTGTTGAGCCTGTACATCACATTCGCGAGGGCATACTGTCCGTATCTCAGCTGGTCGGTGTATTTGATGCCGGTGGAGGCATGGGTGAAGGGATTGATATAATTGCGCATGTAGCTGTAGACCACTGTTGAGAATACGTTCGGTTTCCAGTTGTATTGAAGGCCGAGGATGCAGCCCCACGACAAAGGCTCGACGAGATGTCCGGGGCGGCTCATGTCGGGAACGAGGTCGAGACCCAGGTTGCGGTTTTCCTGGATATAGCTTGAAATGCCTTTTCCGGCCTGAGTCATGGCATAGACCACGGATTTGCCGAATGTGGCGGCTCCAGTCAGCTTCAGTCCCCATCCCAACGCGTTCTGATTGCGGTTGGCGACGTGGTTGCGGTAGGTGAGCAGGCGCCCGATGGCGGAGAGCCGGATATGGTCGGATGAATTGAACGCATACGTGACATACAGGGGTATGTCGGGCACACGCTGCCGCACATTCCTGAGCTTCTCGTCTTTCAGATGGTCAGGAATATAGGTCGAGAGGTCGGTCGTGGGTCCTTCGATGCCGATGCCGAGACGGATGTTGCCGGTGATGAATTTCTGATAGCTGATAAGGATGTTGTTATGTCCTCCCGACGCGATGGGTCCATGCCCGTCGATGGTATATGGGTCGGCGGCCTTGTCGTTATAGAGGCTTGATGTGTATCCGAGGGTGAAGCCGCGCCAGCGCAGATAGGCGTTGTCGGCATGCACCTTGTAGGAGTTTCCCGGCTCGCCGTCGAGCGCGAGGGATAGGAAGAGTCCGGCCTGGTTGGCTGAATTTGGAAAGCCGATGATGTTGAAATAGATATTGCTGCTCTGGGCCGTCATCTGAAAGGCATGCGTGTCGCCTGGGGCCGCTTTCTGTATCTCTGCCACCGACATTCCCTGAGGATTGTCAGAGGGATTGCCCCAGTCGTAGCAGAGGCCGAGCTTCAGGTTCGCCCCTACGCTGAAATAGAAAACCCGTCTGCGGCCTATGATCGCGAATATGGGGTCGTTGAGAAAATCCTTGTCCTGCGGAATATTCTCATACAGAAGCTTGTAGGCGTTGATACTGTCCGTGATGTTCACTTCGGTGCCCACGACATAGTTGAGCCGGTTACCGAGTCTGTGGTTGGGATGCTGCTGGGCCATGAGAGGCTCACATAGGATAGCCGCGAGGAGCGCCATCATGAGATAGATATTCCTTTTCATAAAGTGGTTGGTATTAGTTAAAAAAACAGTCATTGCCGCCGGGTTCAGTAGGCGATGGAGAGCATGTGGCGAGGGAGCGGCAGAGTGATGACGCGGGGAGCCGAAGAGGGCCATTGCCTCACGTCGTCGGGGATGAGGCCGCTGCGTTTTACGGCGGCCTCCTTGCGCGTCCATATGCGCGTGAACGCCCGGCACGTGTCGGGCGACAGCAGCAGCTGCCGTTTCTGCGTCTCGCTCAGGCACACGTCTGTCAACTCCTCGTCAACCCCGCTGACCACACGCTCTATGTCACACCCCACCTCCGAAGGGGCCGCCACGGCCATCACCGCGTCGTCGCAGTGGGAGAGATTGAAAAATACCGACGGATGGTCAGGGAACCAAGGCTTGCCGTTCTCATCCACCGCAATCGGAGGCAGGGAGTCCAGGCCGGCGTGTTCCCTCAGCAGCATGGCGAGCAGACGGCGAGCCGCCAGGCTCTGGAGCGCCGGCGAGAGACGCCGGCGCGGGAACCCTACAAGAGAGGCCACTCCGGAGGGCATTCCCCCGAGTGGCCTCAATGTCATTTCCAGTGTCATCTCATCCATTCTATTGTCAGGATATTCTGATGGAAGAGATATTCATAGTGTTGAGCGTCGCAGGTCTTCCTCACGAGCATGAGCCCCATGCCCGTGCCGGGATCATTTTCCACCGGATTGAAGGGGGCTCCCTCGTCGCGAATCACCACCTTCACATCCTCCCCGGCGAGGGCGATGCGCATGTCGATGCGCGAGCGCGTCCTGCGGCCCAGGGCGTGCTCTATGATGTTTTTCACGCACTCCTCGCAGGCCAGCTGTATCCTGACGCGCAACTTTTCGTCAATCCCCTGGCGTCTCATCCATTCGTCGGATTCACGCAGCGCCTCGTTCATCCCCTGCAGCGAGGGGGGAATGGATATGTCGAACAGCTCATCCGGATTGTCTGTGTCGATGAGGGTCAGCGGCATATGGCTCCCCTTCCTGGCTGCCACAAAGGGAAGCAGGACAAGCGCCACGGCAAGCTGTCCCGCGGCGAAGCCCCACCAGGGATTGACGCCGGCGCCGCATTCAGTCGCGAGCCACGCCATAAGCCAGAAGAAGAGCATCGGGAGCAGCGGCTGGCCGAACGAAATGATGTAGGCCAGGCTCTTGTGGGAATAAATCTGGTAGACGGGAATCAGCAGATATATCGAGCATTGGAGCAGGATATTGACGGCGTATGCCGGCAGCGCCTGGCGTATCATGGCCAGGGGCTCGCCGGAGTCTATACCGAACAGCATGGCGATAAATCCGGGCGCCAACACCAGCAGCAGGGCGAGCAGCGAGAGGCTCACTCCCAGGAAGCGGTATGCCCGGCCGAGCACAAGAGCCACACCCCGGTTGTCGCCAGAGCCTTTCAGTATTGCCGCCACGGGCTGGAACGACTCCAGCGACCCCGTCAGGATTATCATGGAGAACATCAGCAGATACAGGCATATGGAGAGCGTCACTATGCCCGTCTCGCCGAGATATCTTATGGCCACGAGGTTGTTGCCGAGGATCTGCACGGCGATAAGGACGGTGGCTATGCCGAAGGGGAGACCCATGGAGGTTATTCGCCCGAGCGAGGCCGCGGTGCGGGGCAGGCTGAATCTGAGGGTCTCCGGTTTTGCGAAATGGGGCGCCAGCACCGCGAGCGCCACCAGATAGCTTGCCACGGTGGCGATGGCGGCTCCCGTCATTGCCCACCGGCATATGACGATGAATACGTAGTCGAGCGCCAGATTGCAAGCCATCGAGAGGCATACGGCCAGGGTGACCCTTCTGGGAGCCCCGTCGAGAGTGACGAACATCTGGAGCACCACCATCAGCATGTAAGCGGGGGCGGCCAGGACAATCACCCTGAGGTAATCCCGGGTGTATCCGATGAGCGCCTCGTCGGGGCAGAGCATGCGGGTGAGCGGGTCAAGCCACAGCGTGCAGGCGACGGCTGTGGCCAGGCCCAGGACCACGGCCGCCGACGCGACCGTGGAGAAGAGCGACGACGCCTTCCCGCGGTCGTGGTTGCCTATGGCTATGCCGGCGAGCATGGAGCCCCCGACGCCCAGCAGCGAGCACAGGGCGAAGAGGGTCTGGGTCACGGGCGAGGTGAGGTTGATGGCGCTCATGGCTCCCGCATTGATGAAATGCGAGAGCATGAGGCCGTCGATCAGGGTGCCCACCTGCGAGGCGGCGGCTGTCAGCACGGAGGCCAGCAGGAAGCCGCGGAACGCCTTGGCTACAAGGTATGATGAGCGCCGGGTGGTCATAGGGCGAAATAATTGAGCGCCGCTATGGCCTTGAGGAACTGCACAACATACTCGCGCGAGGTGTAGTTCCAGCGGAAGCCGAGGCGGTAGAGCAGCTGGTTGGTGAATGTGGAGTCGTAGCCTATGTAGGAGGTGGTCAGGCTGTCGGAGTCGTAAGCCAGCAGCGGCTGCAGCGACCTCACCTTTGCCGGATCCTCCATGGCCTCGGTGAGACGCCGGCGGTATTCCTCCTCCTCGACGGGCGCAATGCCGAACCCGAGCCCGTCGACGATATGGAGCACGTCACCCAGCGGTAGCCTGTGGTTGTTGCATGGCTGGAACACCGTCAGGCCGCGGGCCGTGCCGGCCAGCATCAGGATGGCGCGGCACACCTCGTCGATGGGTGAGAACTCACACGGGGCGTCGAGCGCCTCGAAGGGCACGCAGCCTATGGCCGCATATGCCTTTATGCGCCCCATGAAGGCGTTGCTGCGGAAATTGATCTGGAACTCGCCGTCGCTGCCGCGCGCCGACAGGTTGCCCACACGCATTATCTTGGCATTCAGACCCTTGTCGCGCACGGCTGTGAGCAGCAGATGCTCCGCGTTGTATTTTGAGTGGACATACTGGTTGGAAAGGTTCTGTCCGAAATCCAGCATGTTCTCCGTCAGCAGGATGCCCGGGTCGGGACATCCGTCGACGCTCTCGCCGGCCACGCTCACGGTGGAGATATGCACGATGCGGGCGTTCTCCCTGAGACAGAAGTCGGCCAGATTGCGCACACTCTCCACATTCACTTTCTCAATGTCGTCGCCTGCCGAGAAATGCTTCACGTTGGCGGCGCAGTTGATCACGGTGTCGATCTTTCCCCCTTCCAGGCATGAGGGCACCGGATCTGTCACGTCGGCCTCTATGACGCATATGCGTCCCTCGGCGAACTGCGTGTCGAACGTGTCGTCGAAATAATAGAACAGCATCGTGCGCAGGCGGCTCTCCGCCGAGATGTCGCCGGTGCGCCTCAGGGTGCAGTATATCTTCGAGTCGGTGGTCGTGACCAGCTCATGCAGCATGTGGATGCCCATGAAGCCCGTGGCGCCGGTGAGCAGTACGTTGCCCAGGCTCTGGCTCTCGCCGTCGAGGAAGGTGCGGAGGTTGTTGGCGCCGAGCACGCCGGCGAACTCCGATTCCGGTTTGCCGGCCGCATTGGCGTCGCCGTGTGCCTGGGGCGCTGTTTCCGCGCCCTTGCCCTGTATCAGGGCAGCTATCTGTCGCGGAGTGCGGGCCTCGAACACGTTCTTGTAGCTTACCGGATGTCCGGCAGCCGAAAGGGCGGCCACTACCTTTATGGCATTGATCGAGGTGCCTCCTATGGCGAAGAAATTGTCGTTGGCCCCCACGCGCTCCCGGTTGAGGATACGGGCGAAGGCGTCAGCCACAGTCTTCTCAATCTCCCCTTCAGGCTCCACGTATGGCTCCTCGTCGGCGATGTGTGGCTCGGGAAGCGCCTTGCGGTTGATCTTGCCGTTGGGCGTGAGCGGCATGGCCTCCACCATGGTGTATGCGTCGGGCACCATATATTCGGTGAGCGAGGCGGCAAGGTGCGTGCGGAGTTTCTCCGTGTCGATCTCCCCTTCGGCTGTGTAGTAGAGACATAGGTGCTGGATATTGCTGACCTCGCGCACGTCGGCGGCGGCCATCTTCAGCCCCGGATAGCCCAGGGCCACATTCTCTATCTCCCCAAGCTCGATGCGGAGTCCACGGAGTTTCACCTGATGGTCGATACGTCCCAGGATTGTCACGTCGCCAGTGTCGTCCCAGCGGGCGAGGTCGCCCGTGCGGTAGGCGCGCATGCCGTGCCAGTCGACGAACGCCTCGGCGGTCTTGTCGGGAAGGTTGTTGTAGCCGGCGCCCACACCTGCGCCAAAGATATATAGCTCGCCTACGGCGCCCACGGGCAGCTCGCCTCCCCAGGCGTCGATTATGCGCTCGCTCTCGTTATAGAAAGCGGGTCCGGCCGAGATCGGCCTGTCGGGATAGAGGAGGTTGTGGTTGCTGCCGACGGTACACTCCGTCGGGCCGTATTCGTTGACGGCCAGCCCGTTGAATCCGGTGGCGAAAAGCTTGTTTATGAGACTTGTCTTGAATCCCTCGCCGCCTATGTTGAGAAGTTTTGCCTCCGAGACGGCTTTTGCGAAGTCTGGGAGCTCAAGCATGGCGTCGAGGCGGCTCGGCGTGATGTCGAAGGCATCCACCTTGTGTCGCAGCATCAGCTGCGACAGCAGCGTCACGTCCTTGCATTCCTCCTCGTTGGCGAGCACCAGCGCGTGTCCCGAGGTGAGCGACGTGCCCAGATCAACGAGCGACGCGTCAAACGATATGGTGACTATCAGCATGTTGACCCTGATTTCGGGATGCGGCTCGTAGAACTCGGTGTAGTAGCCGTAGAGGTAGTTGGCGATGCAGCGGTGGGGAATCATCACCCCTTTCGGGCGTCCTGTCGAGCCGGAGGTGTAGATCATGTAGGCTATGCTGTCGGGCAGGATCTCCACTTCGGGGTGTGAGTTGTCGGCATGAGCCGTCACCTCGCTGACGTCGAGTGCCTTTCCGGGGTAAAGCTCCATGCGGTCGGGGGTGGTGATGATGAATCGTGCGCCGGAATCCTCTGTGATCAAGCGAATGCGGTCGGCGGGGTATTCCGGGTCGCAGGGTATGTAGGCGGCCCCGGCCTTCATTATGCCGTAGATTGCGGATATGAGGAAAGACCTTCTCGGCAGGAGCACCACCACGCGGTCGCTCGGGCGGACGCCCTTGGCTATGAGGTAGTTGGCAACTCGGTTGCATTCCTCGTCAAATTCGCGGTAGGTCAGGCTCCTGTCGCAGGCTATCACCGCCGGAGCGTCGGGAGCGGCCGTCGCCCTGGCCTCCATCGCGCCGGGGAAACTCGTGTAGGGCACGCTTCCCGTGCGGCCATCCCTGATTTTGGCAAGCTGCGCCTCCTGAGCGTCGTCGGTCATGACGCCGTCGGCTACGGTAGGCGCATCCGCCAGGCTGACGCTGAGAGTGCGCATCATGCGGAGAAGCAGCTCCATGTCCTTGCGGGAGTAGACGGAGGTGTCATATTCGAGGGTCAGCTCATATTCCGAGGCGTCCGGCTCGAAGACGAGAAGAGTCAGCGGCACCTTGGCCGTGTCGAGCTTCAGTTCAATGGGCTCGAGACGGAGAGGCGTCGTGTCATCCCCGTTTAGGCTTATGCCCCCTTCGTAGACGTACATGATCTCGGGGCGCACGCCGAATTTCTCCACCAGGGAGGTGAAGGGATAGAAGTCGTAGTCCTGGGTGGTGAGGAATTGCTGCTGTATATCGCGGGCGAACTCCAGCGGCGAGGCCGCGGGGCGGTCGCATCGCGACACGACGGGCAGTGTCTTCACATACATGCCGGTGGTAGGTAGCAGCCGCATGTCGGAGCGGCCGTTGTTTACCGTCGTGATCTGGATGGTCTTCTCGCGCGTGAGGCGGTGGAGCAGCTGCAGCATTGCCGAGAGGAAATAGTTGCTTGCGGTCAGCGCCCCTCTGGAGCAGAATGAGCGTATGTCTCCGGCGGGCATGCGCAGGCTGAGGCGTCCCATGCCTCCGGCAATGTCGTTGTCGGGCACGGCGCTGCGCGGATATGAGGTGGGCTCGGAGTCGGCAACAAGGAGGGCAAACCATTCCTGGGCCTTGTCGACGGCCTCGCTCTCGAGCAAGTCGGCCTCGTCGAGGGCATGGTCGAGGGCTCCGTAACCCTCCTTCTCAAGAATCTGGCCGGAATATGCCTTCATCAGGTCGTCGGCGAAGACCATGGCCGAGACTCCGTCGAAGATGATGTGGTGGGTGTCGCGCATCAGATACACCTCGTCGCCGAAGGTGAATATCTCGCAGCGGATCAGCGGCTCCTCAAGCAGGTTGAACGGGCGCACGCGCTCCTGGAAGAAATCGCTGCCGGGGCGGCTGTCAAGCCTGGTCACCTTGACTTCCACCGTAGCCTCTTCGTCGCGCTGCTGCATCACGTCGGCTCCGCGCATCACAATGCGTGTCTTGAGCCCCGGATGAGCTTCGATCACCGCCTCAAGGGCCTGGCGCAGACGCTCTACGTCAGTGCCGTCGGGGAGCCGGAAGGCCTGGGGAATGTTATATTGCAGGGCATCGCGGTTCATCTCCCAGTCGATGTATACGCCGCGCTGGTTCTCGGTGAGGGGATAGTATTTCCTGCGCTGCCGTGGAGCCTTCTCCGGTCTGGCCTCTCCGGCAGAGGCGCCTCTCCCCAGGCGGGCGGCGATTTCGGCAACCGTGGGGGCCGACATCACCTCCTTGGCCGTGATCCTGAGCCCGGTGGCTTTCATGACCGCGGCCACAAGACGCATGGCCATCAGAGATGTGAGTCCCTCCGACACGAGATTTGACGTGACGCCGAAGCTGTCGTGAGAGAGCACGTCGGCCGCTATGTCAAGTATCTTTCGCTCCATCTCGGACGAGGGCGCTACAATCTCCGTTGGCGCCACCGCGGGCACCGGCAACGCCTTGCGGTCAACCTTTCCGTTGGGCGTGAGCGGCATGCTCTCGAGGGGTATTACCACCGAGGGTATCATGAACTCGGTGAGCTCTTCCGACATGAAGGCCTTCAGCTGCTCGGCGTCGAGCTCGCAACCCTCCCTCACCACATAATATCCGGCGAGATTTTCCATGCCGCCGATCTCCTTGACTGCGGCCACGAATGATTTCACCGCCGGGTGGCGTGAGGCCACGGCCTCGATTTCCCCGAGCTCTATGCGCAGGCCACGCAGTTTCACCATGCCGTCCATTCTGCCCAGGAACTCTATCTGCCCGTTTGCCAGATAGCGGGCCAGGTCGCCTGTGCGGTAGGCGGGTCTGCCGTCGATGGTCATGAATTTCTCAGCCGTGAGGTCGTCGCGGTTCAGGTAGCCCGAGGCCACGCCGGGGCCCATTATAACGAGCTCGCCGGGCACTCCGGCCGGCACCGGCTCAAGGCGCCGGTCGAGGATACGGACCTCGTATCCCGGTATGGGACGCCCGATGATTCGTCCGTCGGTAGCCCCCTCCAGCTCATAGGCCGTGGCAATGACCGAGCATTCGGTGGGGCCGTAGAGGTTGAGGAAGCGGTAGGGCAGCGGTCCGAGAGGGGGCAGCTTCTCGCCTCCTCCCGAGAATACCCTCACCGAGGGGAGGTCGAAGAGCGTGGCCATCTGCCAGGCTATCTGTGTGGTCATGAAGAGCACCGTCAGTTTCTCCCGCTCGATGTAGTCGTGCATGGCGGTGAGGTCAAGACGCACTTCGGGATCGAAGATGTGGACGGTGGCGCCGGCCTGCAGCGCGGGGTAGAGGTCCATGATGTGCGCGTCAAATCCGAACGTGGCGTATGCGCCGGTGCGGTCGCTCTTGCAGAGGGATATCAGGCTGATGTATGTGGCGCAGAAGTTCACCACATTCCGCTGGCGCAGCACCACTCCCTTGGGTTTGCCCGTGGAGCCGGACGTATACAGCACCACCATGGGCGAGTCGGGGGTGCAGAGGCATATGGGCTCCGCATCCTTTCCGAGCGTGGATATGACGCCGGAGGAGACTACCGAGCCTTTGAACGCCGGCAGCTTGCCGGCCACGAGATTGTCTTCATCGAGAATGAGCCTCAACCCGGCGTCTTCCACCATGAACTCCAGGCGCTCCTGCGGGAAGTGCGGGTCGAGAGGCATATAGGCGGCTCCCGCCTTCATCACGGCCAGCGGATATATGGCCATGAGCTCGGAGCGCTCTATCATGATGCCCACGAAATCGCCCGGTCTCACACCCGCAGTGTCGCGCAGATAGCGGGCCAGGGCGTCAGTCACGCGGTCAAGCTCGCCGTATGTGAGGCTGCGGTCGGAGAACACTATCGCGGTTTTGTCGGGATTCCGGCGCGCCGAGGCGGCGACAAGCGCCGGCACCGTGGCTGCGGGGTCGGCGAGCGACGGGCCGCCGCACGACATCTCCAGCACCTCGTCGCGCTGCTGCGGCGCGAGGGTGGGGAGGGAGTCGACGGGCGCCGACATGTCTGCCTTCATCATAGCGCGCAGAATCTCCGATATGGCGTCGGCCAGGGCCATGATGAGCCCGCGGCTGAAAAGGTCGCTGCGGTAGGAGAAATGCAGTTCCGCCTCGTGGCCGTCGATAAACATCTCTGCCGAGACCTTCTCGCCGGTTGAAACCATCGGGAGCTGTGTCAGCACCACCTCCTTGCCGTTGACGTAGGCAGAGGCCATGAGCTCCCCCTGGTAGGCGAATATGAAATCGGAGTTTACGCCGAAATCGCGTGCCGCGTCGGCAAAGGAGTAAAGGCCGTTCTCGCGGAAACACTTCTGCTGCCTCTTCAGCCCCTCCAGGAGGGAGCCTATGCTTTCGCCCGGGGTGAGGGTGATTCTTACGGGGAGCGTGCGCACCATCATGGAGATGGTGTTGCCGTGGATTCTCTCGCGGCCGTGGAAGATGGTGGCCAGTGTCAGGTCGTCGCGGCGGTAGAAGCGCGACAGGGCTATTCCGGCCGCGGCAGTAGCCGGGATGCTCTGGGGGAATCCGTGGGCGGCACACCATTTCCTGTATTCGTCGGCCTCTATCCCGGGCTTCATTGTCAGGGTGTCGAAGCTTTCGCTCTCTCCGTTCATGTCGGGCATGAGGTCGAAGGCCGGATTGCAGCCCTCGAGCATGGCGGCGAACGTCTTGTGCTGTGCCTCCAGCTCGGGCGACTCGCGCAGCTCGGCCTCCCGGGCTGCCACGTCGAAGGCCGACAGCGGCTCCTCCTCAAGCGGAAGGCCCCGGTAGGCGCGGTCGAGCTGCTCCATGAATGCCTTGTGGCTGAGGCCGTCGTAGATCACGTGGTGTATGTCGGTGAAGAGGTATACCCCCTTCTCGGTGTGTATCACAATGAAACGCGATATTCGGCCGGACTCGAAGTCGAATGGCCTCACCAGGGAATCGTAGGAGGAGTGCAGCTGCTCCTCGGTCATCTCGGCAGTCTCCACTTCCACCAGCGAGTCCTGGTCGGCATACATCACGGGCATCCCCTCGGCGTTGGAGATGATCGTGGCCGACAACACCGGATATGCCCTGACCATTGTCCGCATGGCCTCCGCGAGGCGCTCCGGATCGTCCACGCCTGTCATGAAATGCAGATGCGGAAGATGATAGATGGTGGGTTGGTCGCTTTGGACGGTGGAGATGTATATTCCCGCCTGTGTCTGTGACAGGGGAACGGGATTGGCGCGTGAGGGAATCATCTGATCTTGAATATCTGGGTGAAACCTGTCATGTCGAATACAGTGCGTATGGCGTCGTTGAGGTTCTCGACCGCCATCGTGCATCCTGCGGCGTTGGCTCTCTTGAGCAGGGTGATGAACGAGCGCAGTCCGGCGCTGCTGATGTATTCCATTTTTGCGCAGTCGATTACGATGTCGCCTATGAACCCTTCTGCCGGGATGCCCGCTGTCCGGGCATCGAAATCGGGCGATGTGAATGTGTCTACACGCCCTTCTACGGCGATGACTGTGAGATTCTCTTTCTGATCGATATTAAGTTTCATAATGTGTTGATTTTGATTTCAAGTTTATTGACGCCCTCTTCATAGGAATGGGCCATTCCCGACGAGAGCTGCGAGATGAGGTATATCCCGAGTCCTCCCACGGGCCTCTCCCCGGCCGGGGCCGAGGTGTCGACTTGGGGAGCCTGGGCAAGCGGGTTGAACTCCGGCGCGGCATAGGATATGGCCAGGTCAATGGCTGAGCCGTCGAACGACGCCGTCATATCTATGCCGACGTTCGCGTTGCTGTCGGCCGGGGTATATTCCACGATATTGGTTATCCATTCCTCTATGATGAGGCTGAGGCTGTAGGCGGGCTTGTGGCCGAGATGCCAGCGTGAGGCGCACCGCTGCGCGAATCGCGCTGCCTCGGCTATTGCCTCGCGGCTTCGTTGCAGGCGGGTCTGGAGCGTGTCGGCCTCGAGGATCGCCAGGACCATGGTCATGTCGTCGTGGGCGTCGTCGGGAGCGAAGGCCATGATGCGGGAGGATATCTCCGCGGGACGGGCTTTGGCATCGAGGCTGTCGGTGGCGGCGAGCAGCTCAAGCAGCCTTTGCTCGCCGAATTGTGTCTTGTCGCTGTTTTCGGTCTCGGTCAGTCCGTCGGTATAGATGAAGAGGGCGTCGCCGGGTGTCGCCGGTAGCACGGTCTCCTGATATGTCATCTCCTCCATGATGCCGATGGGCAGCCCCGGGGGAAGCGACAGCATCCTCCAGGCGCCGTCGTGGCGCATGGCCGGCGGATTGTGGCCGGCGTTGACTATCGTCATTGTCAGCGTGTCGGGGTCGAAGACGCATATCTGCATGGTCACGAACATGTTGCGGGGATTGTTGCGGCAAAGCGTGTTGTTGAGGTCGTAGAGAATGCGTGCGGGGGTCATGCCGTTCTCCACATCGGTGGTGAGGCGCTCCTTGAGCGATACCATCAGCAGGGATGCCGGTATGCCCTTTCCGCTGACGTCGGCTATGACGGTGCAGAGCCTGTTTCCCATGGTCTGCCAGAAGTACAGGTCGCCGCTGACTTCGAGCGCCGGGCGCAGGTATGTGGCCAGCGATATGTCGGCGCCTCCGGTATGCAGGATCTCCGGAGGGTCGGCGGGAAGCATGGAACGCTGTATGTCGGAGGCCACTTTCAGTTCGCTTTCGATCCGCTCGCGCTCGCGTGCCTCCCTGGCTGTGAGTTCCACGTAATCGGCTATCGACTTCTCCATATGGAGCATTGCCGTGCGCAGGCGGTTGAGGTCGCTGTAGCTGCCTACGTCGGGCAGCGGGGTGTCGAAGTTGCCTCGTCCGATGCTGTCGGCCGCTTCCGAGAGATGATCAAGGGGACGGGTGAGGCGCCACATCAGCGTGCGGATCAGGATGATGAGTATGATGGTGCCGCAGAGCATGATTATCACGAAGTGGGCACGCAGCCCCCTGAGCACCGACATGATCGAGGCGGTGGGGGTGACGGATACTATCGACATTGGAAGCCCCGTCACCGGCGTGACGGTCACGATGTTGTCATCCCTCTGGCAGACTGTTTGCGTGGTGCTGCCGTCGGCGTCGTCGCCGGGAGCCATGATCCTGCCCTTCGAATCCACAAGAAACGATCTGGAATCCTTGTAGGGCTTCAGCTGGGCGACGGTGCGGGCCAGCTGGCTGAGGGATATGTCGGCCGTGACCACGGCGTATATCCGGCCGTCGCGGTTGAAGAGCGGCATGGTGTATGTGATCATTGATGTCTCGCCGCCGCCCATGTCGTCATATGCGGAGCTCCAGCAGGCTTTCCCCAGTTGTATGGGGCGCCGGAACCATTGCATGCCGGGATAGGGGTATTCGGGCGATCGCAGCACTTTCTGACTGAATCCGCCGGCGGAGTCGCGGTTCACGTATAGCATCCATTCTCTCTGTGGCGGGTTCCCGGCGTCGGGGTTAAGCGCCATGCTGCCCCCCATGATCAGGGTGTCGCTCTCGATCATTACGGTCAGCAGTTTGTCTACGTCGGTTCTGTTGTTCTCGAAATCCTGGCGCTCCATCACGAGTGCCGAGCGTCTCACCTGCCTCTCCACATCGCCTATGTCTGACTTGAAGTTATCTACGAGTTGATGCTGAAACAGGGTCATGACGCGTTCCGCCTGGAGTCGCTGGTTGCGGGCTACCGTGCGCTCGATAACGAGAGTGATGCCGAGACCTGTCAGGAGACATACCGCAAAGA
This sequence comes from Porphyromonadaceae bacterium UBA7087, assembly GCA_002493515.1. Classification (GTDB taxonomy): domain Bacteria; phylum Bacteroidota; class Bacteroidia; order Bacteroidales; family Muribaculaceae; genus Lepagella. The sequence goes on from DKYZ01000063.1 coordinate 22,051, forward strand.
CGTATATCGACAGGCGGTTGGATAGTTTCATAGTGAAGCGAGTATGGTTATGATTACGTTGCTGTCATGCGCGATTCTGCAAAGTTAGCATTTCAAAGTGATACTTCCAAACGTATATATGCCATTTTGCAAATATTTTTAATTTCAAGGCAATCATGCGATATCAGTCCGTGGCCGGAGACGCCCCGTCTCCGAGCCAAATCCC
>DKYZ01000125.1:0-30017 GCA_002493515.1 Porphyromonadaceae bacterium UBA7087
GTGTTGAGTCACCATGCAAGGTCTGCAGTTCTAATTTTCTGCAAAGCTACAAAAAAACGACGGTATGACAAATAACGGGGCAATCTATCCCATGCGCCGTAAAATCAGAGTGCGGGCATTTGATAATTCCGCAAAGCGAAAATATTCAGGCTGGCGGACAGTATGTTCTGTCTGCCAGCCTGAATATTTTTTAGACGGACTGTTATACCGTCACGAGGGTATATTGGCGGGTGCCGATGCCGATTTTCTCGGCGTGCTCCAGACCGGATTGCCAGTCGGTGTCAGGATGAAGTATGTGGAATTTGTCCTTGCCCTGTAGGTTCTCATGCTCGTGGGAATCATGGAGCTCGTTGTCGGTGGGCAGCACGGGACAGGCGGTCACCATGTCGGCACACGCCTGGTCAAGGGCCACCGGGTCAAAGGAGGCCAGGATACCGAGGTCGGGGACGAATGCCGCGTCGTTGTGGTTCCAGCAGTCGCATTCCGGGCTTACGTTCATGATGAAGCTGATGTGGAAATTCGGTTTGTCCTTGAGCACGGCCTTGGTGTATTCCGCAATCTTGTAATTCAGGCGCTGCGACGTGTCCCAGTCAGCGAGCACGGCGGCGTCATGCTGGCAGAGGGCGACACACTGGCCGCATCCCACGCAATGCGAATAGTCGATCACAGCCTTATGCTCGCTGTCGAGGCTGAGGGCCTCGTGGGCGCAGTGGCGCACACAGACGCCGCATCCCACACAATGGTCGCGTCTGATCTTCGGTTTGGATGCTCCATGAAGCTCCAGTTTGCCCGGCACACTGGCTCCCCCCATTCCGAGGTTTTTCAGCGCGCCGCCGAAGCCGGCCTGCTCATGGCCCTTGAAATGGGTCAGGCTTATCACGATGTCGGCATCGGCCAACGCGGCACCGATCTTGGGCGCGGGACAATACTGAGCCCCCTCGATGGGAATCTCCACCTGGTCAGTACCCTTGAGACCGTCGGCTATTATGACGTTACATTGGGCTGATATGGGATTGAAACCGTTTTCCATCGCGCTCTGGAGGTGGTCTACGGCGTTGGAGCGGCGTCCGGAATAGAGGGTGTTGCAGTCGGTGAGGAAGGGCTTGCCTCCGAGCGACCGTATCAGCGCGGCTATGCGTGCGGCGAAATTCGGACGTATATAGGCAAGATTTCCAGGCTCGCCGAAATGAATTTTCATCGCCACGAAATTGTCCTTGAATGGGATGTCGGCGATGCCGGCATGACGGCAGAGCCGTTCAACCTTGTCGAGAAGGTTGGAGTTCGGATTGGTCCGGAGATTTGTGAAAAATACTTTCGATGGTTCCATTTTTAATATATGGTTATTGTATCAGATATTCGTTGATGGAGCGGGTCTCGGGAGAGAAGTTGACCCCGATTTTGAAGAGCGTGCGGGGGTCGGCGGCGAACGGGGCCGCGTAGTTCTTGCGCTCGATCTGTTCGAGTGCCTCGCGCGCTGACTTGTCATACTTGAACTCGAAGATATAGATGAACCGGTCGGTCTGCACCACGGCGTCGCAGCGTCCGTCGGAAGTGCGGTATTCGGCCCTGACGTAGAATCCCATGAGCATGAGCGCCAGATATATCACGTTGTGGTAGTGGCGTTCGCAGTCGGTCACCATGTCGTATGGATAGCCGGAGAAGAGGGCCGAGAGACGTCTCATGAACGACTCGGGACGTCCCTGCTCGACGTCACCCACAAACTCCTCGATGTCGAACGCAGTTCGTTCCGTCAGCGGAGGGGTGTAGTATGGCAGGAGGAAGTTGAGGAACGCCTCCTTTACCTCTCGGTTGGGATATCCGAGGGTATATCTTCGGAACTTACTGTCGAAGGCCTTTATCGTCAGGTATCCGCTCTGGAAGAGCACCGGTATGGGGTCTGCGGATATGAGGTCGACGGTCATCATGCGAGGTGCGGCGAGTTTCTCGTCCTCAAGCTCATGTAGGTCCATACGGCTCTCCCTGAGCTTGTCGGCCAGATATGTGGGGGTAGCCGTCTCGAACCAGAAGTCGCCGATGTCACTGTTCTTGAGGGCGCAGAGCAGACTGTAAGGATTGTAGACGTCATTGAGACCTGCGCTGAAATGGTATCCGTCATAGTTGTTCTTCAGTGTCTCGACGGCCTGTTCCTGAGAGACTTCAAGCCTTTCAGACAGAGCGTTGATCCCATGTTGGAAATTAGTCACAAGTTCCTCCGGGGTAATGCCGCAAATTGTGGAGAAACGGTCGTTGAGTGTTATGTCCTCAAGGTTGTTTAGGTCAGAGAAAATCGAGACCTTGCTGAACTTGGTGACACCGGTGAGCATTGCGAACTGGATGTCGGCGTCACAGCTCTTCAGCACACCGTAGAAGCCCTTAAGAATGCCACGGTAAGTGTCCTGTAGCGGCTCGTTCTTGATTGTCGAGATAAGTGGCTTGTCATACTCATCTATGAGTATGGCTACTTTGCGGCCGGTCTCCTCATGAGCCTTGCGAATCAGCCAGGCGAATCTTATATCGGGAGTCTTGTCTGCCTTGTCTGTCCCGAAAATAGCTTCCCATTTTTCAAGATGAGCCTCAAGAATAAGTATAAGGCTTTCCCGATTCTCATAATCCTTTGCGTTGAGGTCGAGGTGAAACACCGGTCTTGACTCCCAGTCGTAGGTAAGCTTGTCAATCGCCAGACCCTTGAAAAGCTCTCGCTTTCCCTGGAAATAAGCCTCCAATGTGGATATGAGCAGACTCTTCCCGAACCGCCTGGGGCGGCTCAGAAAATAATATTTTCCATTGGTCACGAGTTTATGTATGAGCGCGGTTTTGTCCACGTACAACCAGTTCTCGCTCCGTATACTCTCGAAGTTCTGCACTCCGATCGGGTATTTCAAAATCTCATTTGTCTGCGCCATATCTGTATCCATTTTTTAATTTATCCACTTACTTGACATCAACACTTCTTCTCTTTGCAAAGTTAATAAAAACAATCATTCCCCGCAATGTTATTGCAGGGAATGAGATAAGTAAAGGACGCCGAGACCGGTTGGAATCCGGCATCGGCGTCCTTGTTTTTGGGATATGGATTGTCACTTGCTGAGCTTGGCGGTCAGCAGGGGCACTATCTTGTTGACGTCGCCCACGATGCCGAGGTCGGCAACGCTGAAGATGGGGGCGAACTTGTCTTTGTTGATGGCGATGATGAAGTCGCTCTCCTCCATTCCGGCGAGATGCTGGATGGCTCCGGAGATACCGAGGGCGAAATAGAGGTCGGGGCGAACGGTCTTGCCGGTCTGGCCCACCTGGCGGGCATGGTCGATGATGCCCGCGTCAACCATCGCGCGTGAAGCCGAAACCTCAGCGCCTATGGTGTCGGCAAGCTCACGCAGATGAGTGAAGCCCTCTTTCGAGCCTACGCCACGGCCGCCGGAGATAAGCACCTTGGCCTCGGTGATGTCGATGAGATTCTTTGTCTCCTTGACAGTCTCCTTCACTCTCACGCGGAATTTCGAGCGGTCGAAATTGACCTCGACGTTCTCGACCTCCCCTTTCCTGGAAGGATCCTTGGGAGCCATGCGCATCACGCCCGGACGCACGGTAGACATCTGGGGACGATGGTCCTTGCAGACGATAGTCGCCATGAGGTTGCCTCCGAAAGCGGGACGGGTCATGAGCAGGTCACGCTCGGGAGAGATCTCGAGAGCCGTGCAGTCGGCTGTGAGGCCGGTGGATACCCTGGCTGAGAGTCTCGGGCCGAGGTCACGGCCGATTGTGGTGGCTCCGTAGAGCACGATGCTCGGCTTGTAGCGCTCTATTATGCTGTATACGGCCTGCGCATACGGCTCCGTGGTGTAGGTCTCCAGTTCGGGTGCATCCACCACAAGCACCTTGTCGGCACCGTATTCAATGCATTCCTGGGCCTGTCCCTCAAGGTTATGTCCCAGAAGGATTGCCACTACCTTCTCGCCGAGGGCGTCTGCGAGCTCGCGTGCCTTGCCAAGAAGCTCGAAAGCCACATTCTGCACCTTGCCGTCGCGCTGCTCGGCAAAGACAAACACGTTTTTATATTCGTTCTTATCCATTGTTTCAGTCGTCTTAGATTATGAACTTCTCGCGAAGCTTGGCGAGGATGATCTCAACGGCCTCCTCCGGCTCAACCTCATAGAGCTGGCCGGGAGCCTTCATGCCTTTTGCAAACGATTTGGCCACACGTGTAGGGGAGCCATTAAGTCCGATTGTGTCGGGGTCTACCTCCACGCTGTCGAAGTTCCAGACCTCCACCGGCTTGTCATATGCCTCCACGATGCCTCTCACCGACATATAGCGGGGCTTCACGCCCGAGGCGAGGGCCGTCACCAGGCAGGGAGCGTCAACCTCCACGATCTGATAGCCGTCCTCGTCGGCCTTGCGCACGGTGAAAGTGTCCTTGCCGTCATATTCGAGCTCCTCGGCATACGTCACCTGCGGAAGGCCGAGATGCTCCGCTATCTGCGGGCCTACCTGCGCCGTGTCGCCGTCGATTGCCTGGCGTCCGGTGACGATCAGGTCATAGTCGAGCTTGCGCAGCGCGGCAGCGATGGTGCGTGAGGTGGCGAGGGTGTCGGCGCCGCCGAACTTGCGGTCGCTCAACAGGATCGCGCGGTCAACGCCCATGGCGTATGCCTCGCGCAGTATGGCCTCCGCCTGCGGCGGACCCATTGTGATTACTGTGACGTTGGCTCCGAATTTATCCTTCAGTCTGAGGGCGAACTCGAGTCCCCCCTTGTCGTCGGGGTTCATGATGCTCGGCACTCCGTCGCGGATAAGGGTGCCCTTCACCGGATCAAGCTTGATCTCGGTCGTGTCAGGCACCTGCTTGATACAAACCACTATATTCATGATGTTGTCTTTTGTCTTTTATTATTTAAACAGGTTTGCGGCGATCACCATACGCTGCACTTCCGACGTGCCTTCGTAGATTTCGGTGATCTTGGCGTCGCGCATCATTCTCTCTACGGGATACTCGCGGGTGTAGCCGTATCCGCCGTGATACTGCACGGCCTTGGTGGTCATCTCCATCGCGGTCTCGGCTGCGAAGAGCTTGGCCATTGCGGCGTCGGCTGAATAGGGCACCTTGCAGTCTTTGCGGAAAGCAGCCTTCCTGACGAGCAGACGGGAGGCGGCGATACGCGTCTCAAGGTCTGCAAGCTGGAACTGCATGTTCTGGAATTTGGCGAGAGCCTTGCCGAACTGCTTGCGCTCCTTGAGATATTTCACAGTCTCGTCCATCGCGCCCTGGGCGATGCCGAGAGCCTGCGATGCGATTCCGATTCGGCCGCCGTCAAGGGTCTTCATGGCTATGGCGAAGCCTTTACCCTCCTGGCCGAGCAGGTTCTCTGCCGGCACGATGCAGTTCTCCATGATGAGCTCGCAGGTGGCGGATCCGCGGATACCCATCTTCTTCTCCTTCTTGCCTACGGAGAAGCCGGGGAAATCCTTCTCCACGATAAACGCGGAGATACCCTTTGTGCCCTTGCTCTTGTCGGTCATGGCCATTATGATGTAGACGTTGGCGTGGCCGGCGTTGGTGATGAATATCTTCGAGCCGTTGAGCACGTAATGGTCACCCTCGAGCACGGCTGTGGTCTGCTGTGCGGAGGCGTCGGTGCCGGCATTGGGCTCCGTGAGTCCGAATGCCCCGAGCCATTCGCCGGAGGCGAGGCGGGGAAGGTATTTCTCCTTCTGGGCCTGTGTGCCGTTCTCCATGATGGGGGCGATGCAGAGCGAGGTGTGTGCCGACAGGATCACACCTGTTGTGGCGCATACACGCGAGAGTTCCTCCACAGCCATCGTGTAGAGTATGTTGTTGCCGCCCGCGCCGCCGTATTCCACAGGCACCGGTATGCCCATCAGCCCGAGCTTAGCCATTTTCTTGACCGTCTCTTCCGGGAAGCGCTCCGTCTCGTCGATCTCGGCGGCGAGAGGCTTCACCTCCTTCTCGGCGAACTCCCTGATCATCTGCAGGAACAGTTCGTCGGTCGGTGTTAGATTGAAATTCATATCGTTTCTGATTTTATAGTCCTGATTAATATTTATAGAAGCCCTCGCCGGTCTTGCGGCCGAGAAGGTTTGCACGCACCATCTTCCTCAGCAGCGGGTGAGGACGGTATTTGTCTTCGCCGAACTCCGAATGCAGCACCTCCATGATGGCCAGACAGACGTCAAGGCCGATTAGGTCGCCCAGGGCGAGGGGACCCATGGGATGGTTGGCGCCAAGCTTCATCGCGGAGTCGATGCCCTCCTTTGATGCCACTCCGTCGGCCAGGATGCCGATGGCCTCGTTGATCATCGGGATAAGGATGCGGTTTACCACAAACCCCGGAGCCTCGTTGACCTCCACGGGAGTCTTGCCGATCTCCTCGCAGAGCGAGAACACGGCCTGGAACACCTCGGCTGATGTCTGCTGCCCCTTGATTACCTCCACAAGCTTCATCACGGGAGCGGGATTGAAGAAGTGCATGCCGATCACCTTGTCGGCGCGGTTGGTGGCGGCGGCGATACCGGTGATCGAGAGCGACGACGAGTTGGTGGCCAGGATGGTCTCCGGCTTGCAGAGGGAGTCGAGCATCCTGAAGAGCTCGATCTTGAGGTCCATCTCCTCCACGGCGGCCTCGATGATGAGGTCGGCGTCGGCTATGTCGTTGTAGTCGCAGGTGACTGTGATGTTGGCCAGCACGGCGTCCATGGCCTCCTGGGCCATCTTGCCCTTCTCCACCAGACGTGCCAGCGATTTCGTAATCTTGCCTACGGCCTTGGCGTTGCTGGCCTCCGAGCGGCTTTTCATTGTGACCTTTCTGCCGGCCTGCGCGAAGGCCTGCACGATGCCCGAGCCCATTGTGCCGGTGCCGATCACTGCTATTTTCTCTATGTTCATTGTCCTGAAATCATTTATTGTTGAAAGCCGGCTTTTTCTTTGAAAGGAAAGCCTGCATACCCTCTTTCTGGTCGGCAGTGGCGAAACACTTCGAGAACGCCTCGTTCTCAGCCGCCAGCGCGGCGGTCTCGTCCATGTCGTATATCTCGTTGATGCATCTCTTGGCCAGCCCTACGGCTATCGGCGCGTTTGCGGCGATGTCGCGTGCGAGGCCGATGGCATAGTCCATCAGCTCCTCCTGCGGTATCACATGGTTGACAAGGCCGATGCGCAGGGCCTCGTCGGCGCGTATCACCCTTGCCGAACAGATCATCTCCTTGGCATATCCCTGGCCGATGAGCTTGGCGAGGCGGTATGTGCCGGAGAATCCGGGAATGATGCCCAGCTTCACCTCCGGCTGTCCGAATTTCGCGTTATCCGAGGCGATGCGGATGTCGCAGGCCATTGCCAGCTCGCATCCCCCGCCGAGAGCGAAGCCGTTGACGGCGGCTATCACCGGCACAGGCAGCTCCTCGATTGCGCGGAACACCTTGGCTCCGTAGCGTCCGAAGTCGAGACCCTCCTCCGCGCCGAATCCGGCCATCTGCGCTATGTCGGCTCCGGCCACGAACGACTTCGTGCCCTCGCCACGCAGGATCAGCACCCTTGTCTGCTCCGGAAAGTTCGACGTGAAGTGGTCGAGCTCCTCCAGCACATCACGGTTGAGCGCGTTGAGAGCCTCCGGACGCGATATCGTCAGCACGCATATGCCGGCCTCCGGCTGCTCTGTCTTCAGAAATCTGTAGTCCATGGTCTCAGAGCATGGATTTGAGGTCGTCGGCGATGATGAGGGGCGCGCCTGTGGCTGCCTTCACATCCTCCACGCTGAACTCCGGGTTGATTTCCGTCAGACGCAGACCTTCCGGAGTCACCTCCATCACGCCCATCTCGGTGATGATGAGGTTTACGGCGCCGGCTGCTGTCAGCGGCAGCGTGCACTCCTCAAGAATCTTGTGGTTCCCCTTGGCGGTGTGCTCCATGGCGAGGATCACGCGCCTGGCTCCGGCAAGGAGATCCATCGCGCCTCCCATTCCGGGAGTCTTCTTCCCGGGGATGCACCAGTTGGCGAGGTTTCCGTGGCTGTCGGTCTGCAGGGCGCCGAGGATAGTCACGTCGACGTGGCCTCCCCTTACGTATCCGAACGATGTGGCGCTGTCAAACAGTGCCGCTCCGGGATTGGCGGTGGTATATGCGCCTCCGGCATCGGTGAACTCCTCGTCTTCCTCGCCGGGAGCCGGCTTGGCGCCCATGCCGAGAAGTCCGTTCTCGGAGTGGATGGTCACGTGTACGTCATCTGCCAGATAGTTCGGTATCAGTGTCGGAAGTCCGATTCCCAGATTCACCACATAGCCGTCCTGAAGCTCTTTGGCCGCGCGGCGCGCTATGGTCTCTCTGATTTGTTGTTTATCCATGTTATATCGATTTTACGGTTAAGTTCATTTCTTTTCTCCCTTGTGGCGGCGCTCATATTCCTGGGCCACGAAGGATGCCACGTCGTCGGCATATGTGTTCATTCCGAATCCGGCGTCGTAACCCAGCTCTTTGGCGAGCTCATGCGAGATACGCGGGCCACCGCACACCAGGATGACCTTGTCGCGCAGACCCTCGGCCTCGAGCATCTCCACCAGCTCCACCATATTCTTGATATGGACGTCTTTCTGGGTCACTGTCTGCGACACCAGGAGCGCGTCTGCCCCGAGCTCCACGGCCTTGGCGATGAACTCGTCGTTGGGAACCTGGCTTCCGAGGTTGTGCGCCTCGAACATCTCGTAGCGCTCAAGCCCGTAATGGCCTGCGAAGCCCTTCATGTTCATGATGGCGTCGATTCCCACGGTGTGGGCGTCGGTGCCTGTGCTCGCCCCGACCACCACCAGCGGACGCCCGATGTTGGCGCGGATGAACTCGTCGGTCTCGTGCATGTCCCATTTCGTACCCTCTACCTTGGGAACGTGGATCGAGGTGAAGTCTACCGTGTGGGTGCAGCTTCCGTAGCAGTTGAAGAAGGTGTAGCCCTCGGTGAGCTCCTTATGGTATACCACAAGCGGATTCTCGAATCCCATCTTCCTCATGAGCTGTTTGGCAGCCTCTATGGCCTCGTCGCCGGCTGCCACGGGGAGCGTGAAGCTGATCTGCGTCTTGCCGTCGTTCATCGTGTCGCCGTAAGGCTTCACGGCCGTAAGGTCGAGTGTCTTGTCGAAATCGTTTTTCTCTGTCGAATAAAGGCCTCCGCTCATATGAATTCTCTGTTTAGCATTAATTGAACAAATGGATTGTAATATCCCTCGGCCTTCGGGGCTACACCCTCAAGACCCTTTCCTCCGTTCTTCGGACGCTTCACGTCGGCGAAGATTCCCTTCTCAAGCGCGGTGAAGAGACCCTCGCTCTCGAGCTGCTCCAGAAGGTTGGTGGCTTTGGAGAGCACCTCGGCGGCGCGCCTCTGGACGATGCCGTCTTTCTTGAACTCCATCTCCTCGCCGATGCTCTTCATGTTGCCGAAGATGTATTTGGCGTTCTCGATGGAGAGGTAGCGGTCTGACATGAACGGGGTGTGGATTGCCTCCGTGGGCATTCCGAGAAGCTGGATTCCCTGATGTGTCCAGATGCCGATCATGTTGAAAAGGGCGTCCTGGATGTGGCCACGGAAGATGTTTCCGGTCATGAACTTTGTCGGAGGCATGTATTTCAGCGGAGCCTTGGGGAAGATCTCGCGAATCATCTGGGCCTGTGCCAGCTCCAGTAGGAATCCGTTCTCAAGCGAGGGATCCATCTCGAAAGCGTGGCCGAGTCCCATCTGCTCCTCCGGAAGGCCGGCGAGAAGGGCGAGCTGCTCGTTGATGAGGTCGGAGGCGAGCACGGTGTGGGCCTCCTCCACTGCGTCGGCCGTGGTGAGGTAGTTGTCCTCGCCGGTGTTGATGATGACGCCGGCGTAGCCGTTTATGACTCTCGACATGAACTGGTCGACGAGCGTGCGCTGCATGTTGATGTCGCGGAAGAGGATGCCGTAGAGAGCGTCGTTGAGCATTACGTCAAGACCCTCGAGGGCGCCCATTGCGGCAATCTCGGGCATGCAGAGGCCGGAGCAGTAGTTGCAGAGGCGGATGTAGCGGCCTACCTCCTCCCCTACCTCGTCGAGGGCCTTGCGCATGATGCGGAAGTTCTCCTGGGTGGCGAACGTGCCGCCGAATCCCTCTGTTGTCGCGCCGTAGGGCACGTAGTCGAGAAGGCTCTGGCCTGTGGTGCGTATCACGGCGATGATGTCGGCGCCCTGCCGGGCGGCCGCCTGGGCCTGCACCACATCCTCGTAGATGTTGCCTGTGGCGACAATCACGTAGAGATAGGGTTTGCTCCCCTCTCCGATTGTCTTGAGATAATGTTCTTTCTTGGCCCGGCGCGCGCTGATTCTTTTCAGCGACTCCTCGATGTACGGCTTCAGCGCCTTGTGGATTTCCTCGTCGGAGTGGCCTTCGAGGCGCGTGAGGTCAAGCTCTCCTGCCGCCACTTTCTCGGCGATCTGCTGCGGCGTGAGGCCTGTGGCGATTATGGCGTTGCCTATGAAATACAGAATGCCGCGCCCGAGCAGCCCCTTGTCCTTTATGTCTGCCACGAGCACGTTGGGCAGCGGAACGGTGTTCTCGTCGACACCGTCGATGCCGAGCAGACGGCAGAGTGTGCGTTCCACCGCTACGGTGGTGTATTGGTCTACAAACTTCTGGACATCACACGCGATGTTGCGTGCCACGTCTTTGGCGTGAGCGACCTTGTTGAAGTCGAGACCTAATTTACTTTCCTGCATATTATAGCTATAGTTGTGATTGTTTGTTTTCAAGTGTCTGCGCCGCTCTCTCTATTATGCGGCTGTCGAATCCGAGCATTGTGGCTATGCGGAGGGCGTCGTGCGGTATGTCGCGGCCGTCGGCGCTTTCCAGCGTATAGTCCATATGCCGGCTGATGTCTGACGGGGTATGGATTCCGTCGGATATGTCGCGGGCGAGCCCTTTCACCCTTAGATGTCTTGATGCGTGCAGCCCGCTGTAGTGAGATGTCACCACTGTCAGGGCCTGAGTGTTGTCGAAGTGTTCAAGCAGCGCCGCGGCGATGGCTCTTCCCTCATCGGGATTGGTGGTGCGTGCCGGCTCGTCGATAAGTATGAGCAGGCGTTTTCCGGTCTCGGCCGCGCGCACGGCTCTGTCTATGGCGAGCATTTCGGCGCCGAACGAGGAGAGTCCGGAGAGCTCGGACTGGGTGTCGCCCATGGATGTGATTATGTCTTCCACTACTGCTACACGCGCGCCGGAGGCCGGCACGTACATTCCGGTCTGGGTCATGGCCTGGGCCAGGGCAAGCGATTTCAACGCCACGCTTTTCCCACCCATGTTTGCGCCGGTGATGAGTGTGGCGCCCGGTTCCACCGTGATGTCGACCGGCTGGAACACCAGACCTTTCTTTGCGAGCCCGTCGGCCACCACAGGATTGAAAAGCCCTGTATAGGATGTGGCGCCTGAGTCGCTGACGGTCGGTCTGCACAGGCCCCCCTGCGTTGCGAGACGGGCCTTTGCGAGAAGCAGGTCGAGCCGTCCGGCTGAGTCGAGATTTAGGGAGAGAAGGTCGGCGTGAGGCCGAAGTGCCTTGGAGAGTCTTGCGCGGATATCATCTTCCGCCTTGGTGCATTCCAGGAACAGCAGCGCGGCTTCCTCGCTGTCGGGAGGCAGGCTTTTCAGTCGGCGCCTGAGGAGGGCGAGCTCCTCGCTGTATGCGTCATAGATGAAGAAATGCGGCACTCGCGTGTTCTCCGGGTCGAGAAGCCCGATCACCTGGTCGGTGGGGTTGAAATCCACCGCCTTTAGCCCTATTTCGGAGGCGAGCCTGCGGAGCGAGTCGCTCTGCAGGGCGAGTGTCTTTATCTCGAAAAGCTCTATGTCGTCGAGTATGTCGCCTGCTTTGAGCCGACGCAGTGTCGAGGGTATGTCGTTGAGGCACATCAGGATATGTCCCGTCTTGTCGAGCAGGGACGACATGGACGGGTCGCTGGTGATTCCTGCGGCCTCCTCCACGGCGTCGAGCTCCTTTGAGATGTCGCCGGCGCTGTCCATGACGGGCATCTCCCGAAGCAGGCGTCGCCCGGGTCCCGAGAGGATTTCAAGCCGGTCGAGCATCAGGCGGAAACCGGATATGTTGTCTGTAAGTTCCTTCAGTGTCATTTTCAAGATATCAGATTTGCCGTGTGGCGTTGCTGTGGCAGGGATTCATGACGTCGATTGCCTCGAATCCCGTCTTCGATGTTATTGCCTCGCAGAGTGTCCTGGAATCCACCCTGTAGCCTTGGGGAGAGGTGGGGTTTACGCATATGCCGAGCAGCCGGCATCCTTTGAGCACCATCATCCGGCCGCCCTTGGCCCGGAATGCCCGGTAAGACATCGGGGAGGCGAACATGCAGGAGAAGTCGCGCATTATCAGGGTCGTTTCCCCTGCCTGGGGCTGCGACTGCAGGAAGTCGAGCAATTTGTCGGTCACGGCTCCGGCGACATAGATTGTCGTGCCGTGGCTGAAAAGCTTCTCCTTGTGGGTGGTTATCGCCAGCGCGGTCGGGATATCGAGGTCATGGATATTCCCTTCTCTGTCGATTGCCCATACACCTCTTTTTGTATCGGCCAGGGCGCCTGCCGTGGCCGGGTCGGTCTGCGGAAGGGTCATTATCTCGCAGGCGAAGGCGGTTCTGGCGGTTATCTCGGGGATGGATGGGGCTATCGCTGCCCCTGTGGCGAGCACCATGGCGTCGGTCACTTCCGGTGCGCCCAGGCTGAGGCGCGAGAGAGCCCCGTCTACGAGCATTGTCTCGATATCCAGCCGCTGCGACTGCCTTATCAGGTCGCGGAGGGTGGCTGTGTCGGGCGGTCCGGCAAGTATCACTTTCCCGGGAATCACTACCCGTGCCGTCACCAGTCGTCCCAGCGATGTGCGTCCGTCGCCTGTCGAGAGGATCTCGGCCGTGAGGCGCTTTGTGCGGTAGAAGCTCTCCGAGGTGACGAATACCGTCCCCTCGAAGAGCGTTATCTCTGGTTTTCTGGTGGCGCTGACGGCGTCGGTCGACTCTCCGTCAACTCCAATCGATGTCACCGCCGTGCGCGTCCCTTTCGAGGCGAGCATGCGCAGCACGTGGTTGAGACATTCCGTCTTGCCGGCGTTTTTCGCCAGCCCCACGAAAGCCACGCTTCGGTAGTCGGATATGGAGTCGAGAAAAGTTGACATGGCGCTGTCATTGCGGTTTCAGACTGTTTCGGTTCAGTGTTTGTTGCGTTCGTGGCGTGCCAGGATCTTCGGCTCCAGGGAGAGCGTCTCGCCGTTGAGCAGGCTTGCGATGCCCTCTTTGTGGACCTTCTGTTTCCTGGCTGCCTCACAGTCGGGACAGTGGCATTCCTCCTTGTAGTCGGTAGGCTCCGTGTAGGTGGTTATCACGCCCTCGTAGTTTCTCAGCACCACCCTGGAGGGGGATTGCGAGATGACATAGTTGGGCATTACCGGAGTTTTGCCGCCGCCGCCGGGGGCGTCTACCACGAATGTCGGGACTGCATATCCGGATGTGTGTCCGCGCAGGTTCTCCATTATCTCGATGCCCTTCGACACGGGAGTGCGGAAATGCTCTATTCCGGTCGAGAGGTCGCATTGATAGATGTAGTAGGGGCGCACACGTATCTTGACGAGCTCTCTGACAAGGCGTTTCATCACGTGGGTGCAGTCGTTGATGCCGCGCAGCAGCACGCTCTGGTTGCCCAGAGGCACTCCGGCGTTGGCAAGGCGGCCACATGCCGCGGTCGATTCCTCGGTGATTTCGTTGGGATGGTTGAAGTGGGTGTTCAGCCATATCGGATGATATTTCGAGAGCATTGCCACGAGCTCGGGGGTGATTCTCTGGGGGAGCACCACCGGCGTGCGGCTTCCGATGCGGATAATCTCCACGTGAGGAATCTCGCGCAGCTTCCTGATGATGTATTCAAGACGCTCGTCGCTTACCAGCAGGGCGTCGCCTCCCGACAGGAGCACGTCGCGCACCTGTGGTGTGCGGGCTATGTATTCGATACATTTGTCGATACGCTCCACCGGGGAGGCTGCGTCGCGCTGGCCGGCGAAGCGGCGGCGTGTGCAGTGGCGGCAATACATCGAACACTGGTCGGTGATCAGGAAGAGCACGCGGTCGGGATAACGGTGGGTCAGGCCCGGCACAGGGGAGTCGCTGTCCTCGTGAAGCGGGTCATCGAGATCGGCGTCAGCCTTGTGGAGCTCCTTGGCGGTAGGAATCGCCTGCTTGCGGATCGGGCACTCGGGATCCTCGGTGTCGATCAGGCTCAGGTAGTAGGGGGTGATGGCCATGCGGAGAGTCTTCAGAGCCTCGCGTATGCCGGCCTCCTCCTCTTCAGTGAGGTCGATGTATTTCTTGAGCTGGTCTACTGTCTCGATGCGGTTGCGTACCTGCCATTTCCAGTCGTTCCACTCCTCGTCGGTCACATCCGGAAAGAATCTCTTTCTGTTGTTTACCTTCATGGCGATGTGGATTTTATGCGTAGAGCTCAGTGAAAATCTTTCTAAGAGCCTCGTTCTCACGCAGCTCCTGGAGTGTGATCTCGGCATGGCCCTTGGTGTAGCCGTTGCCGACGATCATCGTCACGTCGGAACCCACACCCTCGGCGCCGAGGGCGGCCTTCGTGAAGCTTGTGGCCATTGAGAAGAAGTATACGATACCGTTGTCTTTTGTGCAGAGCACGGAAGTCATCTCGGTGTCGGGGATATTGACGTTGTTGATGGTGATGTCACACATCTGGCCGTTTGTGAGCTCGGAAATCTTCTCCATCACGGGCACGGGCTGTGTTGCGTCGGCTGAGAACACGTAGTCGCAGAAGCCGAGTTTCTGGAGACGCTCGGTGCTGCGCTGGCTGTGGCAGAGACCGATCACCTTGCCTGTCACTCCGGCACGCTTCTTGGCCTCATAGCAGCAGAGCATACCAGACTTGCCGCCGGCGCCGATGATGAGCACGGTGTCGCCCGGCTTAACGAGCTTGGCTGTCTGTGCGGGCGCGCCAGCCACGTCGAGTGCGGAGAGCGCGAGGTTCTCGGGAAGGTCAGAAGGTATCTTGGCATAGATGCCGCTCTCGAAGAGGATGGCCTTGCCGTCGATGTCCACCTGGTCGATCTCCGGACGGATGTCCTTGATCTTGTCTATGCGGAGCGGGGTGAGCGAGAGGGATACGAGAGTGGCGATCTTGTCGCCCTCCTTGAGGTCGATTTTGCCCTTGAGAGCGTCGCCGATCTTCTCCACGGTGCCGAGGAGCATACCGCCTGAACCGGTCACCGGGTTGCGGTGCTTGCCCTGCTTTGCCACGATGTCGAGCATGATCTCGGCGATCTTGGCCTTGTCGCCACCGGCCTGCTCCTCGATCTGGGTGAAGGAAGCGGAGTCGATGTTGAGGGTCTGCACGTCGATGAGAATCTCGTTGTCGTAGATCTCATCCATATTGTTGTCTACTTTGTTGGCCGGCTGGGGAAGAACGCCCTTCGGCTCTATCACACGGTGTGTGCCGTATTTGTTACCTTTTTTCTGCATGGTATAGTGTTTGATTTAAGTTGTTGTCGTTGTCAGTGTCTATCAATGTCTAAGGGGCGGTTGTGGTCAGCGTTTCTTGAGTCCGAGAATCTCGCGTGCCTCGTCGGGCGTCGCGATCTCGCGGCCAAGCTCGCGGGCAATGCGCACCACCTTCTCCACCAGCTCTCCGTTGGATTTGGCGAGGCGGCCTTTCTCAAGATACAGGTTGTCTTCGAAGCCGACTCTCACATTGCCTCCCATCGCTATGGCGGCCGCCGCCATGGGGAAAGCGTGGCGGCCGATGCCGGTGACGGTCCAGGTGGACCCGGCCGGGATGGCGTTCACGAGCCAGCAGAGGTTGGGAACGGTAGCGCCGGTGCATCCGGGCACGCCGAGCACGAAGTTGAACTGCATCGGGGCGCCGGGCACCTGACCTTTGCGGGCCATGTTGAGCACGGTCTCCAGATGTCCCATCTCGAAGCACTCGTACTCGGGCTTGATGTTGTTCTCGATCATCCTCTTTCCGAAGGCGCGCATCATGGGCATGGTGTTCTCGAACACCTCGTCGCCGAAGTTGCATGTGCCGCAGTCGAGCGTGGCCATCTCGGGCATCAGCTCGGTGGGCTGCAGACGCTCCTCGGCGGTCATTCCCACTGCGCCTCCGGTGGAGGGTATGAGAATCACGTCGGGGCACACCTTATATATAGCGTCGATACACTCCTTGAAGCGCTCCTTGCTCTGTGTGGGTGTGCCGTCGTCATCGCGCACATGGATATGCACTATTGCCGCGCCGGCGTCAACAGCCGACTTGGCCTCGCGCACTATCTCCTCGACAGTGTAGGGAACCGCCGGATTCTGCTCCTTGGTGACCTCGGCGCCGCATATGGCGGCGGTGATTATGAGTTTCTCCATGACGGCTCAGTTTTTACGTTGGTCCTCTTTCTTGACTACGCAGGTGCCGCTGGCGCGGCATACGAGCACAGGCTCCTCAAGCACGTCGGCTGCCGAGGGGGATATGTCGGGACGGGCTGCCACGACCTTCTTTGCCTCGAACACCATCTTGCGTGATGTGTTGCCTACCTTCACGATCTCTCCTGTGGCCTCGATGTAGTCGCCGGCGTATACCGGAGCGAGGAACTCCACGTTGTCATAGGCCACGAAGAGGCCTTCGTCGCCGTCGTGCATGATGAGAAGCTCGGTGGCTACGTCGCCGAAGAGATGCACCATGTGTGCGCCGTCAACGAGGTTGCCGCCGTAGTGGGCGTCTTTTGCGCTCATGCGCAGACGGATCATTGTCTTTTCCATATTAATGTGTAGATTTAAGTCTTTGGGAATTGATTCGGGTCACACCCGGATGGGCCTGTCATTCGAGGATGAAGTCCACGAGTGCGCCGGGTGTGTGTACGTTCTCGGGAAGGATGTCGCCTACGGGCACTTTCTCCTTTGCCTCGACGATGACAACGTCGGCGGCGGTTGCCATAAGGGGATTGAAGTTCTTGGATGTGCCTCTGTAGACAAGGTTGCCGGCCTCATCGGCCACGCTGGCCCCTATGAGAGCTACGTCGGCATGGAGCGGCAGCTCGAGGAGGTAGTCACGTCCGTCTACGTTGATCACCTGTTTCCCCTCGGCCACGATGGTGCCCAGTCCTGTGGGGGTCAGGATGCCTCCCAGGCCGCAGCCACCGGCGCGAACACGCTCGGCGAGTGTGCCCTGCGGGCAGAACTCGATCTCGAGCTCCCCGGCGTTCATCATCTGTGAAGCCTCGGGTGTGGCTCCGATGTAAGAGGCGATAAGTTTCTTAAGCTGTTTGTTAACAAGTAGTTTGCCCACTCCCTTGTCAGGGTAGGCTGTGTCGTTGCATATAAGCGTGAGGTCTTTCACGCCTGATTCGGCGAGAGCGTCGATGATAGTGTTTGGTGTGCCGTTGGCGAGGAAACCGCCGACCATAATGGTCATGCCGTCCTTGATTTTGGCCACGGCGTCTTTAAGTGAGATTGTCTGGCTCATGTTGGGTGAGTTTAGCATTTCATGGTAAATAATAAGCACTCTTGCAAATTAGGCTCAAATTTAGACATATTTTGCCGACCGTGCAAATATTTCGTGAACTTTTGTAATAAATTCCTTGCCGCCACCCTCTCCAGGATCCTCTCCTGCTGTCCCTCTGCCCATTGTAGCCTATGCTGACGCCGGCGGCCTGAACAGGCGGGAGCCGATGCTTCCGATGTCGCCCGGGATGTCATACAACTGTCGCTTTACGGTTCAAAGAGCGGGTAGAATGTGTCTATGACAATTAAAAACCGGGGACGGCATACCGCCCCCGGTTTATGAAATTTCCTCTCGTGATGCCGCCTCAGAGATAGACATGCGATTTGATTCTGGAGTAGCCATACGTCTGGTATCTCAGCTCCTCGTTCACCCATATCTTCAGCGTCAGCTTCGTCTGGGGATTGTCGCAGCATAGACTCAGGTCAATCTGATTGTCGGTTGTGGTGAACAGGGTCTGGCAGAAATCAAGAAACTCAATTCCATCGTTGTCTATCCCCGTCCCGGTCAGCAGTGCGGCCGTCTGGTGGTCATGCGACTCCGCCACAATCCTGACCTCATATACCTCCGGCTCGTCATCCTTGGAGCAGGAGTCTAATAATACCAACGAAAGTATCATACATGCAAGACCCGCTATAAAATTATACCTTCTCATACTAACTTATTTTATTATTTGGCTAATAACGCAAAACTGATTATGCCGGTATTATACGTTTTTAAACAGTAAGTGAAATCCCTGGGTTTGTCACTATATCTATGTGTTCCGACAACAACCGGGTCATAGAAATATACTTTAATGGTTCCAAGCTCATCATCCTCCTCAGATCGTCTCATCGTGAATGTCTTGGTGGTTCTTTTTGTCGTAGAAGCGTTGTATTCCGTACTGGCATTTCCAGAAATATCCGTTCCTAAACCGAACTTTATTCCGCCACTCACCTTACTTGAATTTAATGTAGTCATATCATAAGTTACAGTTTTCTCATATTCTTTAGACTTATCTACTTCCGAGATAGTCACATACTTCTCCAGTGCCTCCTGTGACAAGTCCCACTTACCGAATGAGATATCATACTGTCCCAATTCAACTCGTTTTCTGGTAAATTTCTTAGGATCAATGGTATAGGTATATTTGCTATGTCTAAATAGAGTGCTATGCTGATACTCTCTATTGTAATTAAAGTCCCATAGCTGATCCGGTCTAAGATTTATAATAGATACCGTAGGTCTTGAGCTGCTTAAAGTCGAAACTTCGAACCTAAAAGAATATGTACCCGTAGACCACATCTCATTAATAAGTTCCTCTTCTGTAAAATCCTGTTTTTTTCTCGATACTGAGCCTTTCACTATATGCGGGTCATTATATAGTTCATTGCCGATCTGATCAGACATTGTAAAATAGGAATTAGGATCAACCTCGATGAACGCTATATATTCCGATACCGCTTGATTCAACGTTCCTCGGTCACTTTTCTCTGGAGTGAGGCCATAATATATATAATCTCGCTGAAGAGCCTTTGAATCCTTTCCGCCATTATTCCCTTGGAAAATATAGTAGGCCCTAAGGTCCGTCATGCTCAATTGCGACATACTACATTCTATTGACCTCGTATTTCTTTCAGAGCCAATATTATATGCCCTTGTCTTATATCCACGATATGTGTTGTCAGAATTGGTGTTAACCTCTATTCTATTGTTTTCATTGATGACAATAGTGTGAAAATCAGGAAGTTCCCCTTTTGGGATGCATAAGTCCAAATTCCCATTGACATATAGTGACATCCCCTTCTCGCCTTCAACAACCACTGGAATCTCGGTATCTGAGCAGTCCATATTATCTATGGTGACATCGAACAGTGGGATTTCGGGGATGAAGATGTTTAATCTTGGCACAGACCTTTCGATAACCGACATTTCGGCAGATGAGGAGTAGGCGGTTAGAATCTCTCTAAAAGAGGCAGTGCCAACCGTCTTCTCCTTTGCCTCTCCATATAGGATATCTGTATTGGCATCAAAACGTCTGCCAGCCTCATTTTTTAGAAAGGATCTTACATCCTGACGCTCCGATACAGCCCTGGACAGAATCCGTGCGAATCTTACAATTGCGGAGTCCTTGTCCATTGAAGGAATGTTGTTTTCCATTGCGACACCCCTGGTGTCGTAGCATACTTTTTCAAGCTCGGAAGACTCCGAACTACAGCCCGACTCGATAAGCAGAATCGAGGCTAACACTAAAAGTGTTAAAAACTTGCTCATTGTCACGTTGTTTTGGTTTTAAATTTATGGTGCAAAATTACAACATAAAATATGGATTGCTGCTACACTTTGGTATAAATTTATAGTAATTGGAAGATTTTACACCAAAGTGTAAAATCTTTATCTGATTAAGCAATGTGCTGGTTCTTTATACTATCTTGGATTATCAGTAACTACTCAGGTATAGTACGGCACGACAATGCGGTTATAGTCGATTGCGGACCATAACGAGTGGACAAGGAGAGAGCATAGATTTATTTTATCGTCGGGCGAGTTCGGCCAAGGCGGCAAAGGGGTCACGGTTGGTTTTTCGGGCTGTCTGGCTTATGGAGTGCAGACTGGTGTAGGAGGCCGCGCCAGCCTCGTTCTTGAACTGGCCGCTGACTTTCATTTTTGTCTTGACCGGTAGCACTGACCGTTCGGAGGCATTGTTGTCTGCCGGGACTGCAGGATTAGTAAGGAACGTCAGCATGAAATCTTTCTTTGGCATGAGATTCAGAATGAAGTCGCTCAGGGTCTTTTGTTGCTCCCCGTCATCCACTGTCGGGAGATTGTCCATCAGTTCATCAAGTTGCCCTCTTATCCTGTCGGCCTCTTTGGCGTCGACTAATCCTTGTGGTGACAGGTGTTTCAGATGGATTGCATCACGAAGCAGTGACATCATCCTGGTCGGCCAGTCGCTATCCGGGACTGTCTGGCTCAGATAGATTAGATTCCTCAACAGGTGGGCGATGCATATCTGATGGCCTTTCACGTTCATCTTGAAGTATGAAGGATGCCGGTCAGTCACAAGTATGCTCTGAGGCAGACCTTCGGGGAAATGTTTGTCGATAACAGCTTTGCCACGGCCTTTGTCAACAGTCATATAGGTCAGTGCTTCGGTCTGGAAAGCCCACACCCAATGTTGTCGGCCATTTATTTTTACGCCTGTTTCATCGGCACCCACGACTTCCGCTTTTTCTATTTCAGCGCGTATGACATCCATCTCTTTCTCCGCTTTTTTACGCATGCGCTGAAGTATGTTTGACACAGTGCCCTGGCTCATCTGCAGTCCGAAGACATTGTTGAGTATGTCGACCATGCGCTTGAACGGTATGGCCTGCAGGGTGCTCATATAGCCTATTAGTGCGTGGACGTTGGCGCCATACGACACCGGCGCTGTCGCATCCCGGGGTAACTGCCCTTTACAATGACAACCGCACTGACAGGTGCATTCCATACTCTGGTATTCCGTGACTATGGGTGCTATCGGCAAAGGCAGGTCCCAGATCTGTCGACGTTCGGCTATATGGGCGTCAGCGTGATCTATTCTGCGGCCACATTCAGGGCATATTTCCGGAAAGCATTCTATTGTCTTGTTTGGCAACGCTGTCTGCTCTTTGGTATAACCTTTATGTCCGGGCTGTCCGCCGTTCGGGCGCCCGCTCTTTTGTCGCAAAGACTGCGTGCGCTTAAAACCGATAGGATCTTTTGAGGGAGGAAGACTGCTGTTCTCGCTTGTGATTTGCGGCTTGTCCACTGTCTTCGGCTTCCCACCGCTTCCCTGCAACTCGTCCAGACGCGACTGCATTTTCCGCATTTCGATTGTCTTACGAAAGACTTCCGCCTTAAGGGCATCTATCTGCCGTTGCCTTTCTTCGTTAATGCGCAGAAGCTCATGATACTTTATACTTTTCGATTTGCGCAAACGCATCACGTCTGAGCAATTCTATAGTCGGACGGAGCAACGAGGCGATATACTCAGCGTCGATGCCGAGTTCTTCAAGCCGTTCGGGATGTTTGGCAACAATCATCCGGGCCAGCATTTTGTCGAGGTCTTCTACGCTTGTAATCATATACAAAGGTAAAAAAATTTCCTGAATCAGCCAAGCAATAGCATAATTATTTTATTAGTAGTCAGGATATTGTGACGACATTTGCCGACATGACTTCCACATGGTTTCCGAATAGTCATTGGCCGCTCAAATAACAAACATGAAACCTATCCTTTACAACGAATGTTATTCCAAACTACTAACCTTGACACCTGAGTAGTTACGATTATCAGTTAATGAATGTTAATTATATATAATATAATTAAAATTATCGGGTACTATTAAGTAAGAAGTCATAACTTTGCAAAAAAAAGAATTCGAATTTCAAATCTTGAACTTGCATTAATTTAATATATGTCCAGCTCAATTGACAGTATAGACTTTGAGAAGGAAGTGGAATGCGCCATTAATTACACAAAAGCTATTGCCAATGGATTGCATCAATGTCTGATGCTTATTGACTGCCGGAATAGGGCGATTTTATTCGCTTCCAATAATATTTATAAAATATGTGGCATCAGGTCGGAGGAGGCGACAGCAATCGGATTTGAGTTCTTCACAAGAATCATAGTGGAGGAGCATCTCCCTATAATACAGGATATTGACGTCTCAATATCTCACTTTATAAAAGATGCCGGATGGGAAGATGTCGGCAATTGTGTCTTGTCGTATGATTATCACGTCAGGAATGGGAAACTGAAACGACTCGTAAATCAAAAAGTCATTCCTCTGACTGTAAATCAAAAGAGTGATATATCACTTGCCATATGCATTATATCTCCCATGACAGGACGTTTCACAGGAAGAATATTATTGACAGGCACAGATAAAGGAATAACTTACGAGTACTCACGCAGTAGAAAGCTGTGGGAGGTCAGGCAAGAAATATGCCTGACGGAGAATGAGAAAGAAGTGCTCACACTTACAGCCCAGGGTCATGCCGCAAATGAGATCGCTGATGTGATGCACAAGTCGCTGAATACGATAAAATACTATAAACGAGGTATTTTCGATAAAATGGGGGTGGAGAAGACCACGGAGGCAATATCATATGCCCTTGACCATAATATAATATGAACAGAAAAGTCTGAAGATTCAATAACGAAATGCAAAATTTCATTTTTGAATCTTCAGTGTCACATCCCTTTTGAGTTGAATAAAGATTGCGGCGCGCCGGAGCTGGTCCCGGCGCGCCGCTGCGTGTGTGGGATTTGTACTGACTGCTTAAAAGGGCAGACTGCCAACTCCCGGAATGCTATATCGTTATCGTGTCTTCAGATATTCAAGGGAGTTTTTCGCGAGCTTGAGTACATTGTCCTGATAGGGGTTGTTGGAGGGGCGGGCACTGATGTCGGGGGTTCCGTCCTCGTTCTTGAGCGAGAACTCGCAACCGCCGTTGCCGATGCAGAGTATCGTACCCTTGAACTCGGTGTTGCCCTGCTGCGCCTCCCAGACATTGAGCTGCGACACCCAGTCTATCTGTGAGTCCCATGTGCCCAGAGGATATATTCCGTATACCTGCGTCAGTGTATTATAGCAGGACTCCTCCTGGTTGCCGAGTCCGGTGAGCGCGGAAGGAATATTGAAGAATAGACAGTTGTGATCTTCCGTCCATCCCGCGCCCTTGAAGGGAATCATCTTGCAGCGGTCGTTTGAGACAGTCTCAAGCCCACGGTATATCGGGTGGGTGGAGAAATCTTTTGTGAAAGCTCCCCCGGGATTCAGCGATACCGCCATGTTCCAGGTATCGGCGTTATAGCCTCCGGCTCCGGTGCCTATCGTATGGTCGTTGTCACGCAGCATACTCATGTCAAGTCTGCCGAGCGTCCCCACATATACGGTGGCGTGACTCCACAAGAGCAGCGACCCCCCGTCGGCATACCACTGGCGGACATACGGAGTGGCGTTATCCACCACATCAGGCATCGCAAAGACGGCGTCCTCTCCCACATTCTCCAGGTCGCGCATCCAGAAAAGCACACGATACCGGTCGATATCCTCAACCGAGGCTATGTCACCGAAGTATACATACTGTGCCGTAGGATATTCCTCATGGAGCCACAGCCAGGCACAAGCCTCGTCGTCATCTCCTTTTGATATGAGTTCATCGGGGGTGGGATATACGCTCAGGAAGCCGATTGCGGTCTTACCTATCTTCAGCCCGGTCGACACAGGAAGTGACCGTCCCTCTGCATTCACGGCAGTCAGGGTGACGTTCCACTCCTCGCCGTAGGTCACATTCTCAATGTTGAATTCCGTGGCGTCTGACGCGAGTGTCTGCGAGATTATACGCTCGGCGCCGTTGGTGGCCTTGAGCTCCACATTGGTAGCGGTCGGGTTGGCATCCCATACGATTTTCGCATCGTATCCGCCTGCCTTCTCAATCTGCGTCATGGAGAGCCCCGTCATTTTAGAAGCTCCCGGACGCATATAGTGCTTCACCACTCCGGAGGAGAGATTGCTTCCGTCGGTGAGCTTGAACACATATGTGTAGTCGATATTGGTGTCGATGGATGGATGCACGAAGCTCGTGCCCTCCACGGTCTCAGCCATGGCGAGAGTCTTTCCGTCGTATACGCTCACCTGCATCTTCTTGTCGCCGGAAGGCTGCCACGTCCATACGTAATTGTCACCGTCAAGAGAGCCGGTTATGGCGTCGGCATTGATCGGGGCGATGACAGGAGCCTCGATATCATAATCCTTGTTCTGACAGCCGCCCGAAGCCAGGGCCAGTGAGAGTGTCAGGAAAATACTATTGTAAATCTTCATAGATGTGTCGGTTTTTTAGATTCCTGAGCGCCGGATTACGGCGCCCAGGCTGTTGGATTGATTTTTAATTATAGCCCTTGTTCTGCTCATACAGATTGGGGACGTAATAGAGCTGGTTGTAGGGAATCGGGTAGAACTCGTTCTTGCCGGGGGTATAGTGCGCGTCCTTGTAATACTGACCGTATTTTGTCCCTTCGTAAGATGCATTCTGCTCGGAAGCGAAATAGGCGTTGAGCACGGTCGAGGCAATTCCCCAGCGGCGCAGGTCGAAATAGCGGCTGCTCTCCATGGCCATCTCCAGACGGCGCTCCCAGCGGAGGCATTCGCGGGCTTTCTCCTTGCTGCTGAAATAAGAGGAGGGATAGAGCGCGATCTCGCAGAAATCCTTCGCATAGGCTATATGCTTGTCGATGGAGTTGGCGGCGCGCTGGCGGATATCGTTGATAATCGTACGTGCTTCCTCAAGGCGTCCAAGCTCTATGAGGGCCTCGGCACGCATCAGCATCACGTCTGTGAAACGGAACACGTAGTCGTTCATCGCGAAAGCCTGCCATGAGCCTTCGAAGGTCTCGCCCGCGCTACGCTGCGGCACATCCTTGAGTGAAGTGTAGTAGCCGTATGTGTTGGGTGTGCGCGAATTGTCGGTGGTCATCATGTATTCATCCTCATACTTGTAAGGAAAGGAGGGCATGCCGACAGTATGGAAAAGCCGGGGATCCCATTTCTGGGCGGAAGGCTTTCCGTTGACGGGATAATCGTTGCTGTCGTTCCAGTCGTCGAACATCGGCAGACCGTTTCTGGTCTTGTATGCGTTCACAAGATTCTGGGAAGGCTTGTGGAAATCCCATCCGCATGACCACATTCCCCAGCAGCCGTTGAGCGTGTTCGACCAGTTGGCGCGGCCGTAGCGGGTATTGTCTTCCGTGTAGTCTGAGGTCTGCACGGCGAAGACCGACTCCTTGCTGTTTTTATACTCCGGCAGGAATATGTCGCCGAAATCCTCCAGGTAGCCGTATCTGGATTTGGCCACGACATCGGTATATTCCACCACCTTCTCCATATATTCAGGCTTGATGAAGCCTACGCCGTCGGTGGCCTCATAGCCGTCGCCCCATGCCAGTGTCAGATAGCATTTGGCAAGGTAGGCTGCCGCGGCAATCTTGTTTGCGCGGCCTCCGCCATCCTCCACTGTCTCGGGAAGAGCCTCATAAGCCATCTCGAACTCCTTTATCACTTTCCCGAAGAGCTCCTCATACGTGAACTGTACGTTGGAGGTCTGCTCCTGGGCATTGTTTACGAAGACCTCTTCGTCGATCCAGGGTATCTGGCGGAACATCGTCACCAGTTTGAAGTAGCTGTGTCCGCGGAGGAAATGCACCTCCCCCGTTCTCTGGGCCGCTGTCTTCTCTCCGAGCTTCTCGACGCCATGCTCCTCAAGTGCCACCAGGGCACGGTTGCATCGGGAAATGTTGCAGTAGAGACGATACCATAGCTCGTCGAGCTCTCCGGGAGTGGCGGTCAGGGTCGACCATATCTCCATGGGATGGTAGCCGGTATCGGTCGTGCCGCCGCCCCCTTTGAGACAGTCGTCGGAGCCGAGGTCGCCGTAGGGCCAGAGATTGAATGGGTATGAATACCAGCAGTCTCCGAGGGATGCGTATGCCGCATTCACCATCTTGTCAGGCTGCGAATAAGCCAGGTCGCCGTCAACGACACCCGTGGGAGGGACGTCGATGAAATCGTTGCAGGCAGTCATTGCGAGAGCCGCAAGGGGAAGTATGATTGATTTGAAAGATTTCATTTTATTATCTGTTTATTGGTTGGTATTAGAAATCGAGCTGAAGACCAAACGATACTGAGGTCGGGATAGGATAAGCCCAGTTGGCGTTCTCGGGGTCGGTGCATGTAAGGCTCTTGCTCTTGATGGTGAGCAGATTCTGTCCCGAGACATATACCCTCGCCTTTGTCATGCGCAGTTTCGAGAGCAGCTTGTCAGGCAGGCTGTAACCGAGCTGTAGAGTGCGGAGCTTGGCGTATGAGCCGTTCTCCACGAAATAGGATGAGGTGCGTCCCTCGTCGCCTGTATTGTTTGTGGTCAGCATCGGTATCGTCGAGCTCTGGTTTACGTTAGGCAGCCATGCGTCGAGCACACGGACGCCCTTGTTGCTTCCGGCGTCGGTGACGCTCCAGAAGTCGTTCTGGAATTTCTGGTTGTTGTAGACATCCTGTCCGAGGACACCCTGCCAGAACATCTGGAGGTCGAAGTTCTTATAGCTCAGCTCCACATTGAGTCCGAATGATAGGTCAGGCACGGGGCTGAGAATCCAGGTCTGGTCGTCGGAAGTGATTTTGCCGTCGCCGTTGAGGTCGGCATATCTCATGCCTCCGACGCGGGCATTGTCCTGCCCCGAGGCGTAGACCTCCTCCTGGTTCTGGAACAGGCCGTCGAACACGTAGCCTACAATCGAGCCGTAGGGACGGCGTGCCTGCACGAGATTCTCCTTGGTGGTGTGGGGATATGAGCCTGTGGTGGTTGTCGGAAGATAAGTCACGCGGTTGCGGAAGAAGTCGAGGTTGAGGTTGGCACGGTAGCCGAATCCGCAAGCGAGCTCGTCGCGCCATCCTATCTGGAACTCCATACCCCAGTTGCGCAGCGAGGGTCCGTTGAGCCAGGAAGCGCCGCCCTCACCCATCGAGCCGAGGTAGGCCGGGGAGATAAGCATATCCTTCACATCCTTTATATAGGCGTCCACCGTACCGTAAAGGCGGCTCCCGAGCATGCTGAAGTCGATGCCGGCATTATACTGTATGGTTGACTCCCACTTCAGATTGGGGTTGGCCGTCTGGCTTGCATAATAACCGGAGGGGAAGATTCCGCTCTGCTGGAGAAGGAGGTCGTAGGCGGTGGAGGTCACACGGTCGCTGCCGTAGTCGGCGATATAGAGTGCGTAGCGTGCGGTGTTGGATATGGCCTGGTTGCCGGTCTTTCCCCAGGAGAGGCGTATCTTCAGGTCGTCGAGCCAGGATTTGTTGATATGCTCCGAAATGCGGTAGCCCAGGGTTGCGGCGGGGAATGTACCATAGCGGTTGTTGCTTCCGAAGCGGGAGGAGCCGTCGCGGCGTATGGTGAAGGAGGCAAGCAGGAGGTCTCTCCAGTTATAGTCGATTTTTCCGAAGAACGAAATCAGCGAGTACGCGGATTTGTTGCCCGTGGAGCGTTCGATGCCCGAGGAGGCGTCGGGATACATATAGTCGGTGTCCTCGATGTCATAGTCCTCGTTGTAGCCGGAGAAGTCGATGCGGCTCTGACGGAACATCTCCATACCAGCGAGCACCGTGAAATTATGGTCTTCGGCCAGAGTCAGGTTATAGTTGGCCGTGTTGGTCCAGGTCCACTTGGAATCATTGGCCTGCGAAAGGGTTGTGGAGTTGGTGTCGTTGTTTACGATGTCGCTGTGGAAAGTGTAATTGTAGGAGTGGATGAAGGCTGCGTCGTAATCAAGACCGAAATTCGAGCGAAGCACGAGCCCTTTGACCGGCTTTATGTCGACATATGCGTTTCCGAAGAGTCTCCATACGTTCAGAGCATTGTCTTTGTTGAAGGCGAGCTCGCGCAAAGGGTTCTGGCGGTCAGCCATACTTCCCACAGGGCCGCCGTAAGTGGTGCCGTCGATTTCAAATACAGGAACAGTGGAGGGCATCTTCAGAGCGTTCTCGAGCGGCTGGCAGTCTACCTGCTTGGTATAGGTGAGCGTGAAGTTCTCTCCCACTGTCACAATGGGGCAGACATTGAACGATGTGTTCATGCGCGCCGAGATGTTCTCGAAGTTAGTGTATTTCAGAATACCGTCGTTGCGGCGGTAGCCGAGGGAGAAGAATGCACTTCCCTTGTCGGAGGCTGTGGAGAGGGCTACGTCGTAGTTCTGGGAGAAACCAGTGCGGGAAATCTCGTCGAGCCAGTCGGTGTCTGACATGAGCATCGTCTTCTTGAGATTGATGTAGCCGTCGTAGAATCCGTTCACCCTATAGTCCCGGTACTGGTCGTTTGCAATGTCGTAGACGCGGATGGGATAACCCTCCGGGGCGTTGAGGTTGAGTCCGTAGCTTGACGCGTAGGCCACGGGGTCGATTCCGTCGTTGAGGGCCGCCTGCGCCATGGCTGTGGCATAACCGGGCGTGTTCAGAAGCTTCATTTTCGACTGGGAGGAGTAGAACTGGGCCGTAAGATTTGCCGAGAAGCTTACATTCACCTTTTTGTCCTGGTTGTTTTTCCCTTTCTTGGTGGTGATGATAATTACGCCGTTGGCTGCGCGTGATCCGTAGATGGATGCGGATGCGGCGTCCTTGAGCACCTGCATGCTCTCGATATCATTCATGTTAAGTGAATTCAGGGTCGCAGTTGTGGGTACTCCGTCGATTATGAAGAGAGGGTCCTGCGAGGCGTTGAAAGAACCGATACCCCTGATTCTGACAGAACCGGTGCCGCTCGGAGAACCGTTGGCAGTGATTGTCATTCCCGGCACCTTCCCCTGAAGGGCACGCATCGGGTCGGTGTCGGCCGATGTCTCGAGTGATTTTGTGGATACCACCGATACTGCTCCCGTGAGGTCTGCCTTGCGTACTGTCTGGTAACCCACTACCACGAGCTCGTCGAGCACCTCGGAGTTCTCGGAGAGATAGACGGTCATTCCGTCTGCGGCCTTCACCTGCTGGGTGTCGTAGCCTACATAGGAGAACTGAAGCATAGCTCCGTCGGGCACCGTTATTACAAAATTGCCCTCGATGTCGGTGGCGGCTCCAGCTTTGGTGGCCGGACAGAGCACTGTGGCTCCAATCAGCGGCTCGTCGTCCGTCTTTGAAATCACCGTCCCGTGGACTGTGACCTCCTGTGCATGCGCCATGATTGCCGTGACTAACAGCAGGATTGCGCTCAGAATTGATCTTTTCATGCTATTGTTGGTTTTGATTGAAATTCTGCCGCAAAATTAGTAGGACACGCGTGTCCGGGCATATAACGTATGTTGCCTTGGGTATAAGATTTTTTAACATTCCTTTATAGTTAAAAGGAATGCGGAATTTTTGAAAATGCCTATCCGGCATTAAATCGGTAGATTACGGGCTCAGCGGGGCCGTGCGGACGTCGGGGGTTCGCCGAAGGCTTTCTTGTAGCATTTTGAAAAATAGGCAAGCGACGTGAAGCCCACCTCAAAGGCTATCTCGCTTACCGATTTGTCTGATCCCCGCAGCATCGTCCGTGCCTTCTGGAGCCGTAGTGTGCGTATGATTTCCACAGGAGTGTAGTTTGTGATCGCCTTTATCTTTCGGGCAAGCTGCGACTGGCTCAGCCCTATCTCAGAAGCGATGTTGTCGATGCTGAGATCGGCGTTGGATATGTTTTTCTCGACAATACCAACAAAGCGGTCGTAGAAATCATTGTCTATCTGTCCGGGGAGTGTGCGTGGAGGCCGGCGGGTCTCGTCTTTATCAGAAGGCATGGGCTTTCCGGGAGCAGACCTCGCGTACAGTTCTTTTATAAGCTTGCGGTTAAGCAGGAGACTGCGGCATTGCGCTGCCAGCACCTCGCTGCTGAACGGCTTTGACAGGTATCCGTCGGCACCGCTGTCG
>DKYZ01000125.1:30279-36626 GCA_002493515.1 Porphyromonadaceae bacterium UBA7087
AACGGCTTTGACAGGTATCCGTCGGCACCGCTGTCGAAGCCAGCCGTCCGTTGCTCATCCATGGTGCAGGCTGTGAGCATGAGCACAGGAATGTGGGAGGTCGTGACCTCGCCTTTGAGAAGGCTGACACATTCCATGCCGTCCATCACAGGCATCATCACATCGCATATGATGATGTCAGGTACATATTTTATTGCCATTTTCAGGCCCTGCGCGCCGTTGTCGGCCACCATTATATTATATGCGTCCCCAAGCAGAGCGGATATCAGCGACTGGATATCGCGGTTGTCGTCGATGACGAGCATTACCGGTTTGTCGTTGTCATATGTCTCCTGCTCGCAGGCTGCCGGTGAAAGCTCTGCCTCTATGACTTCCGGGGAGATGAAGGATTGAGTCCTGGCATCTGAATCTGAACAGTGTCTCACGGGAAGCGTAACCTTGAAAACACTCCCTTTACCTGGCTCGCTCTCCACTTCAATCCTTCCGCCGTGAAGCTCTATGAATGCTTTGGTAAGGGCCAGTCCGATTCCAGACCCGTTGCCACCACTTTTATCCACCTGGTAGAAACGGTCGAATATCCGCCCAAGCTGTTCGGGCGCCATTCCCGAGCCGTTGTCTTTGACGAAGAAGCTGGCGGACTCGTCGTTTGAGACGAAAGCCACTTCTATACTGCCATTGTCGCGGGTATGTTTGAACGCGTTGCTCATCAGATTGAAGAATATTCTTTCTATTTTCTCCACATCCAGGGCCATGGGAAAATGTGTCGATGGGGATATCGCGCAGCAAAGATGTATGTCACGTCTGCGTGCTGCCTCGGAGAAGTCGGAAGTCCATCCTCTCAGCAGTGACGGAAGGTCGGCCTCTGACAGACTCAGGTCGATCTTGCCGTTCTCATATTTGCGGAAATCAAGAATCTGGTCGATCAGACGTCGCAGAATCGCCACATTCTTCCGCGCAATCTCCATCAGCGACTTGTCGCGAGGGATCAGATAGCCGGCTTCGGCCACATCCTTCACGGGGGCGCTTATGAGAGTAAGTGGTGTCCTCAGGTCATGTGATACGTTGGTGAAAAACGTCAGTTTCGATTGTGTAGCCTCCCGCAGCTGTTCATATAGCTCGTTCTGCTTGGCTTTCTCCTCCTCGAGCTGGCTGTTTTTCAGCTGAAGTGTCTTCTGATGGCGCCGGTGGGCTGAAATTGCCTTTACTGATATGAAGAGCAGCACCGCGAGCATCAGCAGAATGGCCAGGGAGGCATAAAGAAGCATTTTCTGGGTGTCATACCGGTCGTCGAACACAATCAGCTTGTCACGCAGGGAGTTGATTTTTGATGATTCCTCCTCCAAAAGCTCCTCTTGGGCAAGGATGATGTCGGCGTTCTTACGGTCGATGGGTGGCAGCGAGGGTGTACGTGTCAGACGTTGGTAGGGTTCTCCTTTTAAAACAGACAGAGCCAGGCGCAGCAGTTTCTCTCCGTCGGAAGGGTAAAGGAATGTGGCGGTAAGGAGAGAGTCTTTCACTGCCTTGATGCCGATATGCGGAAAACCGTCGATTCCGTAGATTTTTATGTCGTCGCGTCCGAGGTCTCTAGCGGCCTTTGCTGCGCCGATACCCATGTGGTCGGTATGGGCGTATATCATGTTTGTCTGTGGGTAAATCCTGAGCAGGGAGTCGGTGACGGTGGCTGCCCGGCGGTCGTCCCAGTCGGCATGGACGCTTGCAAGGACGTTGAAGTCGGGAAAGGAGTCCGCCTTTGCAGCGAATCCGGCATGGCGCAGACGCGCCGGGGATGCGTCACGCGGCCCCTGGAGCTCAATGATGTTGAGCTTTCCCGTATTCGAGGCACGGCTGTAGAGGGCGACTGCCTCGCCGAGCTTTCGGTTGTCTACCTCCATGTGGGCGGTAAATCCGTCGCCATCTATCTGGCGGTCGAAGGTTACTACCGGAATATTCTTGTCGATAGCTTCTTTCACAACCGGAGTGATTGCCGCCGATTCATTTGGAGAGACGATGATAAGATCGCATCCCTCGTTGATGAAATGGCGTATGTCATCGATTTGGCGGCTGTTGTCGCCGTCGGCGGAGCGGAAAAGCAGTTCCACGTCGTCATGAAACAATGCCTCGCGCTTTATCTCGTCGTTGGTGCGGACTCGCCAATAGTCGTCAGAACATTGGGAAACGCCGATTCTGAATTTGTCATCGCCGGAGGTTTTGCTGCATGAGAGGATGGCGAAAAGACAGACCACAGCGCCCAGGAAGTGTGTAATGCGAGAAATTTTCATATTGCGGAGCAGAAAGCCATATGGGTGAAAGGTAGACATGATATGGAGGAGAATATGCAAAGTTAGTAAAAATGACGATAATGCCATAATATTTTGCGGTTTCTGTTTTTTTATATACTTTTACGCGATATTTTCCGAGTTTGACACATTGTCCTCTTAACCGGCTATGAGCCAATGGTATAGCTCTTGAAATTTTGTAGTATTACAAAACGGGTGAATAATTTAACACTATTTTAACATTTTGCGGTATATTGCATTCAGTTTCCTGGTCTTTATAATCTGTGTGTCCACGCAAATGTCGTTAATCTCCTGAAGCCTGTCGGTGAGTTCGTCCCGCTCAAACAGGGGCATGTATCCGGCACCCCTGATATAGCCGAGTTTAAATTTTCGGAGCGTCGCTATGAGCCTGTCTATTGACACGTCCGGCATTTCCAGTCTCTTCTGGAGCATCTTGAGTATGAGCATCGCGAGAAAGCATATCAGGAAGTGCGAGCGGATGCGGTCGGAGCGCTGGAGATAGACGGGACGGGCATCCAGGAATGATTTTGTGGTCCTGAAGAGGTGTTCTATCTCGTGATGGAACGAACGGGCGCGGAGTACGTCCACCGCGTCGTCGTCAAGCGAGGTGCCGTAGGCGTAGAAACCGTCAAACCTCTCCTCCTGTCCTATCAGTTCCCAGTCTATCGACATCGAGATGTTCCCGGTAACCTCCCCGTCGGGAGTGACATATGTGGTACGCACGTATTTGCGTGGATCGTTCTGCGACTGTCTGGAGGATGTCTGTTTTTTCCTTACAATCTTTTCGGCCAGCGGGATGCGTTGCTGCCTCCGGTGTCTGAGATACAGGGCGAAATCATGTGAGTATGTGACGATGACCCGCTCGGGGCGCGCCGTGTCCTTCCGGCCGCCGATGCATTTGTCCACTGTTATCTCCTTATAGAATTTTGTCCCGCGCTCCGCATCAAGGTCGATACTGTCAAGATCGAATGTGTCGCGAAGCGGATCCGAAGGGTCAATCGGGGGAAGCCCGGGATCCCTGAAAGCCACGTGCCATCCATGTGGGTCAAGCGCGGCGTCACAATCCGTCTCGGGGAGTCTTGCCAGTGACTGGACCGCGATATATTCCCTGCCCTCGGTCATGTTGTACCGGCGGTTGTCCTCGCTTGAGAGTCCGGCATCCGTGCTTATCACAAATTCGTTGAGCCCGTACTTCCGCGCTATCATCTCCTCTATTTTCTTGAGCGACGGCTGCTCCGACTCGTTTCCCGGAAAGATGATGAACGACAGCGGGATGCCGTCCGCATCCATCAGCATGCCCATCTGCACGATCGGGTTGGGCCTGTGTTCCTTTGACTTGCCGCGGCGCCTTATGCCTTCCGGCCTGCGGGGATGCCGGGGGTCCTTGCCGACGGGGTCGTTGTCCTCGATCTCGAAATAATAATTGGTGCAGTCATAGAATATCACTTTCGTGTTGCGCCTGATGATTGACTGCGAGCTGGCCCATACGGCGGCCTGTATGTCCTCGATGTGTGATGACAGCAGCGACAGGGCGCGGTAGATGTCCTCAAGGGCACATGTCATCTTGCGCATGCGTTTCCTGCCGAGCTCGTAACTGTTTAGTTTTGAGCAGGGACAGAGGATGCGCAGCATCACGAGCGTCTCCAGTATCTCGTTGAGGTTGTATCTGGCGTTGCTCCCGGCGGATATGACGTTGCACACCTCCGGAAGCCCCAGGCCGTTATACAGCGGCAACAGCAGCAGGTCGCCGCAGTCGTGGCTGACCTGCTCTCCGGGCCTGATGCGTTCGGAGGGGGAGAACTCGGCCTTTATGGTCTCCCTGTCCTCCTTTTCTTTCTCATTCAGTCTGGCCACATAGGCCCTGGCCCATTCCAGGCCATCCGCGCAACCATGCTTTTCCTCTATTTCCTCCTCACTGCCGAGAGTCTCGACGCGCATGGTGGTGCTTTTGCCAGTCTTGTCCCGGTATGACTTCAGTATATATATGGTATGTGGCCGCTGGGGCCTTGAAAAGCTCAGTCTCATAGCGTCTGGGTTGATATTACCTAATATTACTACAAAGGTACAAATAAAAAACAAACTGTGTAACAGTTTATTAAAAAAATTTTGGGGGTCTACTGTCAAACTCCAGTGGTTCAGAGCGTATACTTGGGATTTTGCCTAAAAGAATAAAATAAATTTTGGAGAATATATGAAAATTGATTAATTTTGCTCTGTATGAGTATACTGCAGAAAATAATGTCTGCCACGGCATGTTGCATTCTGTGTATTTTATTGTCGTTGGAGGGTTTCGGTGCGGATGACACTGATTCATTACTGCGTGTGCTCGATATAAAGATAGAACGCCGTGAGACCTTCACGGCCGAGAAAGAAAAGCGGTTGCGTACACTTCGCGATGAAGTATACGCAGAAACCGATTCCAGGAGACGCTTTCATCGGCTGGGAGCTTTGCTTGATGAATATGCGTCGTTCAACAGCGATTCGTCTATCCGGATATGTCAGGAGCGTGAGAGGCTGGCTGGGTTAGTCGGCGATCCGGAGCTTAAGATACACGCCCTTCTGAGTATGGCCAATATACTGGGTAATTCCGGACAGTTTCCGGAGTCGCTTGCTATTGTCGATTCAATTCCGAGTTCAAGTATCCCGGAATATCTCAAGCCTTTCTATTACCACATCAAACGGACTTTATATGGCTACATGGCCGATTATGCCGTCCGGACTGAAGACAAACGGCGTTACCAGAACCTTACTTCCGAATTTCGTGATTCATTGATATCTGTAAATTCGGAAAAAACGATATACGGACTTCTTATACGCGCAGATAAGCTTAACAGTAGCGGACATCCGGAGGCGGCTTGCAAATTGCTTGAGGCTTGGAATGACTCCCACGGGGCAGAAGACACTCATGACAGTGCGATCATGGCCTATACGCTATCAGAATCATATAGGCTTCTTGGGAACAGGGAGGCACGTAAACGGCAGCTTGCCATTGCATCTATAGCCGACATGGAGTCTGCGGTAAGGGAATATGTGGCACTGCGCCAGCTTGCCGTGATGCTCTATGAAGAGGGAGACATTGAACGCGCTTACAAATACCTCAGACAATGTATGAATGACGCGGTGATATGCAACGCCCGGCTGAGGCAGGTCGAGATAAATGATGTTTTCCCGATTGTAAACGACGTTTACCTTCGGATGATTGACGCCCAGCGACACAGGCTACATCTGTATATTATTATAATTTCCATACTTGCCCTATTGGCGGCCATAGCCTATTTGCTGGCTGTCAAACAGATGCGTCATGCCCGTCGTGCCCGGCAGGAGCTTGCCGAGGCAAACACGCGCCTGGTGTCCATGAATGAGGAGCTGAAGGCTCTCATAGGCAAATTGCGTGAGGCCAACAGGGAAATAGAGGAGGCGTCACGCCTTAAGGAAGAGTATATAGGGGAATACATGAACCAGTGTTCCGTGTATATTGACAAGCTCGACAGTTTCCGCAAGAAAATAAGTAATCGTCTTGCCTCCGGGTCAATGGCTAAAACAAAAGAACTTCTGCAAGATACCAATATGGTAGACGAGGAACTGAGAACTTTCTATGAACATTTTGACACGACTTTCCTGCGGCTTTTTCCGACATTTGTAGAGGATTTCAACAATCTGCTCAATCCAGAAAACCGGATAGAACCTAAGACGAAGGGGCGGCTCACCACCGAACTGCGCATTTTCGCCCTGATACGGCTCGGCATCACTGACAGTAACAAGATAGCGCAGTTCCTCAGATACTCGGTCACAACCATCTACAACTACCGCACCAAGGTGCGCAACAAAGCGGCTGGCGACAGGGACAATCTTGAGAGAAAACTTATGCAAATAGGCTCTGCAGGGGGTATTCAGGAGACTTCCGGCTGACTTGAAACAACTATATATTTGACAATTTTATAGAAGCGTAACTGTCTGTAATACAGCAGTTACGCTTTTTTAGTCGCTTCATTTGCACTACTTCCTGACTCACAGATGTTTCAGGAATTGGTAGTGTTTCACTGAGTGTGT
>DKYZ01000075.1 GCA_002493515.1 Porphyromonadaceae bacterium UBA7087
AAGAGTAGGTAATCGCCACCTTCACGAAGGCCAGCTCATTGAGCTGGCCTTTTTGCGTTATATGCGGCCGCACGATCTGTTCGTTCCTGCATATCCTGCGGGCATAGGGTGCGTTAGCCCGTTCTGTGTGCGGGGCTCCAACCCCGCAATTTTTCGCAGCCTTTTTGTTTTTTTTCAGGTTTTTCTTGGCCGATTTAGTCTTATTTATTAACTTTGTGAAAAATTAGGGCCTATGGCGAATCCTTTGCTTTCCATTCTGAATGAATTGCACGGAAACATCTTTCGGCTTTCAGACCATGAGTCGCAGCTCCATGAACGTATCCGGGAACTGGAAAAGACGAAATCGGATCTTGAAGCCGAACTCGAGGACGCCCGCAGCCAATTGGCGGCAGCGCTCTCCGATGTCGAGTTCCTGAAGGTGTCTCACCGATTGGCGGATTCTCCCGACACCCTGGCCGACACAAGACGCCATATAGCCCGATTGATACGAAACCTCGACCTCTGCATCAATATGCTGAAGGAGGGATGATGATGAACAAAGGACAAGACAAGATTAATATAGAGATCAAGATAGTGGGCGAGCGGATTATGCTCTCCGTGCCGTTCGACTCACAGGAAGACGTCAGGGACTCTGAGAAAGAGATTCAGGAACTGTATTCAATCTGGAGAGAGAGATTTCCCAGAAAATCCGACCATGAGTTGCTTGCTATGATCGCTTATCAATATGCCTCTTATTACCGCGATCTGCTGAAAATCCACAAACAGGCTGTGGCTATGGCAGATGAATGCAATAGCGAGGCCCGGCGCATGCTCAGCCTCTAAGGCCTTATCTGGGGCGCTCCTTGATTATTTTACACTCATCCCGGCTTAGACACATATTTGACGCGAGTCAGACTTTTCCCTCCGACCAGAGAGCTGGCCGGAGCGCGAGTTTTGATTACTAACTTTAAACAGATATGGACACAGCTATATGGATTATAATCGCCATCGCAGCCGGAGCCTTAGGTTTCTTCCTGGCTTCCACGATGGCCAGGAAGAACGCCAAGTCAAAGGCAAACACTATATTGGATGACGCCCGGCGTGAGGCCGACGTAATAAAGGAGAAGAAGATTCTCCAGGCAAAGGAGGAGGAGATGAAGATCCTTTCCGATGCCGAGCGCAACGCTTCGCAGAGACTGCAGAAGGTGCAGACTGCGGAGGCTCGTGCCAAGCAGCGCGACATGCAGCTCAACCAGCAGCAGGGTGAGCTTAACCGCAGAAAGAAAGAGCTTGACACCCTGAAGCTCAACCTTGACTCCCGCCAGCTCACATTGGATTCGAGAAGCGAGGAGCTTGAGGCCACGTGGCGCAAGGCGCAGGAGGAACTGGAGCATATATCGGGCCTCTCGGCCGAAGAGGCCAGGGAGAAGCTCGTGGAGTCGCTGAAA
The DNA here is from genome assembly GCA_002493515.1 of Porphyromonadaceae bacterium UBA7087. GTDB lineage: Bacteria > Bacteroidota > Bacteroidia > Bacteroidales > Muribaculaceae > Lepagella. The sequence continues at coordinate 1,428 of DKYZ01000075.1, forward strand.
GACGAGGCGAAGACTGCTGCGGCCGGTTACATCAACGACATCATGGACGATGCCAAGCTGACGGCATCCAAGGAGGCAAAGCGCATAGTGATACAGTCGATTCAGCGCGTGGCCACAGAGACGGCCGTGGAAAACTCGGTTACGGTATTCCACATTGACAACGATGAGATCAAAGGTAGGATAATAGGGCGTGAGGGCCGCAATATACGTGCCCTTGAGGCAGCTACAGGAATCGAGATAATAGTTGACGACACTCCGGAGGCTATCGTGCTGTCCGGATTTGATCCCGTGCGGCGTGAGATAGCGCGTCTGGCGCTCCATCAGCTTGTGGTCGACGGACGTATCCATCCCGCGCGTATCGAGGAAGTCGTGGCGAAAGTGCGCCGACAGGTTGAGGAGGAAATCATCGAGACCGGCAAACGCACAGCAATCGACCTCGGTGTCCACGGCCTGCATCCTGAGCTCATACGAATGGTAGGCAAGATGAAATACCGCAGCTCGTATGGCCAGAACCTCCTCCAACACTCGCGCGAGACAGCCAACCTGTGTGCCGTCATGGCTTCTGAGCTTGGCCTGAACCCGAAGAAGGCGCGTCGCGCCGGTCTGCTCCACGACATAGGCAAGGTGCCTGATGACGAGCCGGAGCTGCCGCACGCTATCCTGGGAATGAAGCTTGCCGAGAAATTCAAGGAGAAACCCGACATATGCAATGCCATCGGCGCACACCACGACGAAGTGGAGCAGACATCGCTGCTGGCCCCCATCGTGCAGGTATGTGACGCCATCTCCGGTGCGCGTCCGGGCGCGAGAAGAGAGATTGTGGAGGCATATATCAAGCGTCTCAACGACCTTGAGCAGCTTGCCCTCTCTTATCCCGGCGTTCTCAAGACCTATGCAATACAGGCGGGCAGGGAGCTGCGCGTGATAGTGGGTGCCGACAAGATCACCGATGAGGAGACAGAGAAACTGTCGTCGGAGATCGCAAAGAAGATTCAGGATGAGATGACATACCCGGGACAGGTGAAGATAACCGTTATCCGGGAGACACGTTCCGTGGCGTTTGCTAAATAAAGGAGGAGCGCCATGTATGACTGCGACAAAGAATGTCGCCGGCGCGGCACCGCCGCGTGCGGCGAATGTCCCTGCAGCGAGCCCCGGGGCAACCGCCATTCGGTAAACTGGCTGAAGGATATCGACGACGGATGTCCGGAAGTGGTGGAGGTGCTTTTCAAAAACACCCGCAACGGATTCTACTCCAATCCCGACCATCTTCCGCTGAAGATAGGCGATATCGTGGCGGTGGAGGCCTCTCCAGGCCATGACATCGGCAAGGTGGTGATGACGGGTCCGCTCACTCAGATCAAGCTCCGCCGCATGCCCCCCAGGCGCGACGGCGAGATGAAGAAGGTGTTCCGTCTGGCGCGCACCAGCGACCTTGAGAAATTCGAGGAGGCGCGTGCGCGTGAGCACGACACCATGATACGCTCGCGAAAGATCGCCGAGGAGCTCGGCCTCGCCATGAAGATCGGCGACGTGGAATACCAGGGCGACGGCGGAAAGGCCATATTCTATTATATAGCCGACGAGCGCGTCGATTTCCGGAAGCTGATACGTATTCTTGCCGACACTTTCAGGGTCAGGGTGGAGATGAAGCAGATAGGCGCGCGCCAGGAGGCGGGGCGTATCGGGGGCATCGGCCCCTGCGGCCGTCCGCTCTGCTGCGCCGTGTGGATGAATAAGTTTGTGTCGGTCGGCACCGGAGCCGCACGCATGCAGGATCTATCGATGAATCCCCAGAAGCTCGCCGGACAGTGTGCCAAGCTGAAATGCTGTCTAAATTTCGAGGTGGACTCCTATGCGGAATCGTCGAAAAAGCTCCCGCCGAAGGATGCCGTGCTTGAGACAAAGGATGCCTCGTATTATTATTTCAAGCCTGATATCCTTACAAGGACCGTGACATATTCCACCGACAAGAATGTACCCGCCAACCTGGTGACTATAGACGCACGCCGTGCTTTCGAGATAATCAGTCTCAACAAGCAGGGTATAAAGGTTGACTCCCTTGCCAAAGGCCAGGGAGAGGCGGTTCAGAAGGAATACGTAGACCTGGTAGGTCAGGACAGTCTCACGCGCTTTGACAAAAGCAAGAAGAAAAAGAAGAAACCGCAAGGCAACGGCCAGCAAAAGGGAGGCAAGCCTCAGCCGCGCCAGGAGCGTCAGGAGGTAAAGCCATCCCAGGAGGGGAAAGCCCAGGAGGCGAAGGCTCAGAAACCCCAGAAAGCGCAACGCCCCAAAAACGGACGTCAGCCGGCTCCGAAAGGAAAGTCTCCCGAAGGCAGGGAGCGTTCCCAAAACTCTCCGGAAGGCAATGAGTCCTGACGCAAGACAGATTCTGGTGGCGCTGAGCCTGGTGATTTCACCTTTTCTGGCGGGTTGCGACAGACTTCCGTCGGGAGCCATAGGCTCGGAGATGGCCGTCGTGCCGTCGCGGGGATGGTATCCCGACGCTCCGGTTGAGTTTACGCCCGTCACCTACGACACGGTGAGTCCGCCGGCTCCCCCGTATGAGCTGGTGATTCATGTGAGATACCTCAGAAGCTGTCAGGAGCGTGAGCTGCGCCTCGCGGTGCAGGAGATGTCGCTTGCGGAAGGATACAGGCCTGCAGACACAATCACTATCCCGCTTGCCGGAGCCGATGGAAAACCGGTAGGTCGCGGAGGCTACAATATTTTCGAGACATGCGACACTCTGAGGAGCGGTTTCACTCTCCCTGAGGGATACACGGTAACGCTTGCCCCGGTGTCTGCCGTGGCAGGGGTGATCTCAGTAGGCTACAGTCTTCTTGACAAGAACTCTGTCCCCACGCTTGTTGTTTATTAGTAGAATTTAAGACATTTACCACAAATCAGATGCTTTGGCGTTATAATAATATTCGTCAAGGGAAACACATTAATAATTAAGCGGAGTTATGAAATTTATACCCGACGAGCTCAGGAGCGAGATCGAGACCAGAGTGGAGAAGGTGCGCGAGGAGATGCGTGGCGCCGGACTGGATGCGGTGTTGGTAGCGATGCCGTCGAACGTCTATTACCTTACAGGCCGTGTATATCACGGATATGTATATGTGTCGCGGGAGGGCTCTCCCGTATGGCTTGTGATAAAGCCGTCGGTATTCGACGCTGACGGTGATGTGCGTCTCATACGCAAACCGGAGCTGATTCCCGACGTGCTCGGGGAGCTGGGGCGTCCGTTGCCGGAGTCGATAGGTCTGGAATCCCAGGATATGGCGTATTCCGATGTTATGCGTCTTAAGAAGGTTTTCAGCGGTTGCCGGTTCGGGGATGCCTCGCAGGTGCTTCTCAGGGCCCGTATGGTCAAGACGGCGTATGAGATAGATAAGATGCGCAGGGACGGGATGCACCAGGCGGCTGTCTACCGTCGTATCACGCATTGCTATCAGGAAGACATGACCGATGTTGAGTTCCAGATAGAGATTGAGCGTGTGCTTCGCCGCGAGGGATGCCTCGGATGTATCCGCACGCGAGGGGCCCGGATGGAGATCAACCTGGGTTCGGTGATATATGGTCCGAATGCCGACGTGCCGTCTCCTTATGACTTCACAATGGGGGGCGCGGGCACCGATCCCTCGCTGCCGGTGGGAGCCGACGGCTCGATAATGCGTCCTGGCCATACGGTGATGGTGGATATGAACGGCACATTCAACGGGTATCAGACCGATATGACGCGTGTGTGGCGCATCGGCGACATTCCCCACGACGCGCAGAGGGCGCACGACTGCTCTCGCCACATCCTGCGGGAGCTTGAGGCCATGGGGCGTCCCGGCGTTAAGGTATCGGCCCTATACGAGAAGGCGATGGAGATTGTAAGGGCCGAGGGTCTGGAGGAGAATTTCATGGGTCATCTATCAAGGGCCCCTTTCATCGGACATGGCGTCGGAATACAGCTCAATGAGCCTCCTGTGGTCAACTCGCGCTGCGCAGATGAGCTGAAGGCCGGGATGACAATCGCCCTGGAGCCTAAATTCGTGATTCCGGAGGTCGGGGCGGTAGGCGTGGAGAACACTTACGAGGTCACTCCCGAAGGACTGAGGACCCTCACTGAGTTCCCCGAGGAGATCGAGGAGCTTTGAAAAAAGCCCTGAAAGAGGGCTGAAGATAAAAAAAGTGGAAATATGCCACTAATAGTATCGCGACATTTTGTCATGTCGCGATATTTTATTAATTTTGCACGCCGATTATATCCAACAACAAGCCACGAGCAGCATTCCGGAGGTTATTGGCCTGATTTTCCGGAAGATGCCGCGAGCGGCGTCAATCCGGAGCGCGGACAGTCCGCGGTCTCCGAAAGAAACAACAAATAAAAAACAACACTTCAAAAGTGGATACATTAAGCTATAAGACCCAATCTATCACCCCCTCGGCAATCGAAAAGAAATGGGTGGTGATCGACGCTACCGACCAGGTGCTCGGACGTCTCTGCTCTAAAGTCGCAAAACTTCTGCGCGGCAAATACAAACCGTCGTTCACTCCCAACATGGACTGCGGCGACAACGTGATCATCATCAACGCCGACAAGGTGGTGATGAGCAACGGCAAGATGGACAAGAGGGAATATCTCCGTTTCACGGGCTATCCCGGCGGCCAGCGCACATATACTCCGGCATCGCTGATGGCAAAGAGCAAGCTCCGCACCATCAAGAGCGGCAAGCACCCCCTGTTTATCAAGGTGGTGAAGGGTATGCTTCCCAAGACAAAACTCGGCGCCGCCCAGCTGCGCAACATGTATGTCTACAACGGGAGCGAGCATCCTCACGAGGCAGTGAATCCTGAAGTAATCGATATCAACAAACTGAAATAAGACAGAAGATGGAAAAAGTGAATGCAATAGGACGCCGCAAGGCAGCCGTGGCTCGAGTATATCTCACAGAGGGAAGCGGTAACATCGTGATAGACGGTAAGCCGCTTGACGTCTACTTCCCCTCTTCTATCCTTCAGTATATCGTCAAGCAGCCTCTCAATACCCTTGAGGCCGCTGAGAAATACGACATCAAGGCTCACCTCGACGGTGGCGGCTACAAAGGCCAGGCAGAGGCTCTGCGCCTCGCTATCGCCCGCGCTCTGGTGAAGATCAATCCCGAGGACAAGCCCGCCCTTCGTGCGGAAGGCTTCATGACCCGCGACCCGCGTGCCGTAGAGCGTAAGAAACCCGGTCAGCCCAAGGCCCGCAAGCGTTTCCAGTTCTCGAAACGTTGATGCAGCCCCGGCGGCATGACTTTCATATGAGTTTAGCATCTAAACCGGCGTGACGGCATACGGCATCGGCCGTGTCCTTACTCGCCGGTTGGATTTAAACTGGAGGCGTCGTCTCCAATATTAAATTTCAAAAAGAACGTAAACAAATCGAATCAAAAAATGGCAACACCCACATTCGACCAGCTTCTTGAGGCAGGCTGCCACTTCGGCCACCTCAAGCGCAAATGGAACCCCGCCATGGCTCCCTACATCTTCATGGAGCGCAATGGCATTCATATCATCGACCTTTACAAGACGGCAGCAAAGATAGAGGATGCCGCCGCAGCCCTCAAGCAGATCGCCAAGTCAGGCCGCAAGGTGCTCTTCGTAGCCACTAAGAAGCAGGCCAAGGAGGCTATCGCAGAGAAGGCAGCTGCAATCGGCATGCCCTACGTGATCGAGCGTTGGCCCGGCGGTATGCTTACCAACTTCCCGACCATCCGCAAGGCTGTGAAGAAGATGACCACCATCGACAAGATGACCAAGGACGGCACATTCGACAACCTGTCGAAGCGTGAGAAGCTCCAGATCACACGTCAGCGCGCAAAGCTTGAGAAGAACCTCGGCTCTATCGCCGACCTGAGCCGTCTTCCGAGCGCTCTCTTCGTGGTAGACGTGATGAAAGAGCACATCGCGGTGGCTGAGGCCAACCGTCTCGGCATACCAGTGTTCGGCATTGTCGACACCAATTCCGATCCCGACAGCGTGGACTTCGTGATCCCCGCAAACGACGACGCCTCAAAGAGCATCGAGCTCATCCTCGACGCCGTGACTTCCGCTATGGCCGAAGGCCTTGAGGAGCGCAAGGTGGAGAAGGCTGACCAGCCCGAGGAGAAGGAGGAGGGCGCAGGTGCCCCCGCCGCTGGCAAGCGCCGTCGCGTACGCCGTCAGGAGAACGAGGAGAAGTAAAAACTGTTTCCCCACAAATCAACAAAAGAAAGAATGGCTGTATCTATAGAAGATATCAAGAAGCTGCGCCATATGACCGGCGCAGGAATGATGGACTGCAAGAATGCACTCGCCGAGACCGACGGTGACATCCAGGCAGCCATCGAGATCATCCGCAAGAAGGGTCAGGCCGTGGCCGCCAAGCGCGAGGACCGCCAGGCTGCCGAGGGCTGTGTGCTCTCTGCAGTGAAGGAGGGTTTCGCCGCTATCGTGGCTCTGAAGTGCGAGACCGACTTTGTGGCTAAGAACGAATCGTTCCGCGCCCTCACAAAGCAGATTCTCGACACTGCGGTAGCCGCCGGCGCAAAGACGCTTGACGAGGTGCTTGAGCTCAAGATGGACGACCGCACTGTCCGCGAGCACATCACCGATGAGATCGGCAAGACCGGTGAGAAGATGGAGCTCGGCGCGTATGAGTGTATCGCCGCTCCCTCTGTAGCCGCTTACGACCATCTCGGCAACAAGCTCGCCACAATCGTAGGCTTCAACCTTCCGGGCGTTTCCGCCGAGGTAGGCAAGGAGGTAGCCATGCAGGTTGCCGCCATGAATCCCGTGGCAGTGAACCGTGAGGGCGTTCCCGCTTCCATCATCGAGGAGGAGAAGAATGTAGCTATAGAGAAGACTAAGGCCGAGCAGGTGCAGAAAGCCGTTGAGGCAGCTCTGGGTAATGCAGGTCTCAACCCCAACCTTCTCGACAGCGAGGATCATATCGCTTCCAACATCGCCAAGGGCTGGCTCACCGAGGAGGAGGCCGAGAAGGCACGCGGCATCATGAAGGAGGCTGCCGAGAAGAAGGCCGCAAACCTTCCCCAGCAGATGATCGACAACATCGTGAACGGTCGTATCAACAAATACTACAAGGAGAATGTGCTTCTCGAGCAGGAGTATCACCGCGACGCCAAGGTGACCGTCGGCCAGTATCTCGACAGCGAGATGAAGGGTCTTCTGGTTGTGGAGTTCAAGCGCGTGAACCTCAACGAGGACTAATCAGCACTCGCCACAGAAAGTATCATAAGAGACAGGATGCGCCGGTTCCTTTGTGGAGACGGCGCATCCGTATGTTATAAGCAATTAGACATGAACAGGGAGCAAATTGACGTTGACGAAATATTCATGCTTGTGGGAAGCTCGGCCGACGAGCTTGGCCGCGAGGTATATGCCGTGGGTGGTTATGTGCGCGACAAGTATCTCGGAAGGGAGTCGAAAGACCTGGATTTCGTTACCGTGGGCTCCGGCATAGAGCTTGCCAAGCACGTGGCGTCACGGCTCGGCCCCAGGGCGAAGGTTACGGTATATGCCAACTATGGCACGGCCCAGGTGTCGTGCCACGGCGTTGACCTGGAGTTTGTCGGAGCCAGGAAGGAGTCTTATTCGCGTGATTCCCGCAACCCGATAGTGGAGGACGGCACTCTTGACGATGACATGAGACGCCGTGACTTTACCGTGAACGCCATGGCGATATGTCTCAATGCCGGGCGAATGGGTGAGCTTGTGGATCCCTTCGGAGGAATGGATGACCTTCAGGCCAAGATTCTCCGTACTCCTCTGGATCCGGACATAACGTTTTCCGACGACCCCCTGCGCATGCTCCGGGCCATACGGTTTGCCACGCAGCTTCCGGGTTTCAGGATTATGCCGGAGACGTTCGAGGCCATTAGGCGCAACGCCTCCCGAATGGAGATAATCACGCGTGAGCGCATAAACGACGAGCTCATGAAAATCATGAAGAGCGAACGTCCGTCGGTAGGCTGGCGTCTGCTCGACATGGCGGGGCTGCTCGAGTATGTCTTCCCGTCTCTTCTCCCGCTGAAAGGGGTGGAGATAAAGGAGGGTCGCGGCCACAAGGATAATTTCTCGCATACGCTGCAGGTGCTTGACAACGTGGCGAGGCGTTCGGATGATGTCTGGCTGCGCTGGAGCGCCCTGCTTCATGACATAGCGAAGCCGGCTACCAAGCGTTATGTAGAGGGTCTGGGATGGACTTTCCACAATCATAATTTCATCGGTGAGAAGATGGTGAGGCGCATATTCCGCGATATGAAGCTTCCGCTCAATGAGCATATGAAGTTTGTGTCGAAGATAGTGGGTCTTCACATGCGCCCGCAGCAGGTCGGAGACGACGGTGTGAGTGATTCCGGCGTGAGACGCCTGATCACGGATGCAGGAACGGATCTTGACGGTCTGATGATTCTGGCCGAGAGCGATATCACGAGCAAGCAGCCGGAGAAGGTGAGACGTCAGCTGGAGGGTTTTTCCAAGCTTAGGGAAAGGATGGGTGAGATTAATGATGCCGATAATCTCCGGAAGTGGAAGAATCCTATAAGCGGCAATGAGATAATGGATCGTCTCGGCATACCTCCCGGTCCGGAAATAGCGCGTCTTAAGCAGCTTGTGAAAGATGCGATCCTCGATGGCCATATCCCCTACGATCATGATGCTGCCTGGAGCTATCTCGAGAAGTTTTCCGGAATCTGTGAATCCGGCGATTGAGATGCATGAACTGTCAGAAACCGACCGCCTGTTTATGTGAATTTTATTGAGGGGGCGGTCCGGATTTTCAAGGCCGACTTGATTTTATGATTTCAAGTCGGCCTTTTTCGGATGATATTTCTATTTTACCATGATTTTCTCTGTCCTGCCTTTGAGAATCCTGATGTAGATGCCTTTTTCAAGTTTGTCGCCTGCCACTTGCAATCCATTGAGATTGAAGTAAATGGCTTCGCTTTCATCTTCTACGCATGAGGCGTTGGTGTCGGCGCTTTTCTTGAAGATTACTGCAGTCTGGGCAAATGACGGGAGCCATAGTGTGTCGCCTGCATATTCGGCGTTGAGGTATAATACCGCTTCCTGACTCGAGGTAAGTGTGGCTGTGCGCTCTGTCGTTGATATAATGGTAACTTTGTCGGCGTCCTTCCCTTCGAGTGAGAATATGACGGGGGCGGTGAAGTCATCGTGGGATGTGACTGCGATTGTCAATTCTTTATTGGTGAATCCTTCGTATGTGTACTCCGGGAATGCCAGCGTCGGGTCTTTGAGGTTATCGGGTTTTGAGTATTCCT
>DKYZ01000112.1 GCA_002493515.1 Porphyromonadaceae bacterium UBA7087
TCAAAAATTAACGAACTATTGATAATTATAAAAATGTCCCTGATATGACGGATGCATATTCAAAACAATGGTAATCACGGTTTTTTCGCGGCCTCACCCGAAATATTTCTCTATTCTCCTGAGCTCGCCCTTGAGACAGACCACCACCGCATGGTCGCCCGGCTCTATCACGGTATTGCCGTTGACAAGCATTCCCTCTCCGCCGTGGATAAGGCCGGCTATGGTCATCTCCCTCGGGAGCTTCTGGTCTTTCACAGGCCCTCGGGTGATTCTCGCCCCCTCGCCTACTATTATCTCCGCCACCTCCGCGCCCTCGAGAGCCATACACTGCGGAGTGTCGACATCCATATCGAGAAGGTTGCGGAGAATCATTCCCGAAGTGATGAGTTTCTTGTTGATTATCTTGTCGATGCTGAGATTCTCCCCCTCCGAGATATATTGCATGTCTTCTATCTCGGCTATCGTCATCTTCACGCCGAACTCCCGGGCGAGCATCGACAGGACAATGTTCGACTCGGAGTTTTCTGTAAGGGCGATAAAGGCGTCGGCGCTCTCAAGCCCCTCGTCGCGCAGGGCCCCGAGATTGCGCGGATCGGCGTTGACCACCGTTATGTCGGCTGAGAGAGCCGTGAGCCTCCTGCAGTTGTCAATGTTGGCATCGAAGACCGTCAGGCGGTGTCTGCCTGCCGAGCGCCTTACAAGCTCACGCGTGAGCTTGCCACCCCCCGCCACAATGACACGGCGGATGGTCTGTGGACGCAGGCCGCAAAGAGCCGGAAGCGTCGACGCACCCTGCTGGCTGGTGGTGAAATAGATTATGTCGCCTGTCTTTATCACGTCGTCGCCACGGGGAATAAGTGTCTCGCGTCCCCGCTTGATGGCAGAGACGTGGAATGTCTTGCCTCCGGAGGGGAAATCACGCAGCTCCATGCCACACAGAGGAGAGTCTTTCGCTATCCGGATGCCGGTGAATATCAGGGCTCCGTCATGGATAGGCAGCCAGTCTCTGGCCCAGCTCCTGTCGAGCGAAGCGCAGATCTCCCCGGCTGCAAGATATTCGGGAAAGACGAGGGTGTCGACCCCTTCGGAACGGAAAAAGCCGGCCATTCCGGTCTCTATATACTCCCTGGTGTCGATTCTCGCCACAGTGGCTTTCGCTCCCAGTTTTCTCGCTATCTGACACGAGATGAGATTGACGGTCTCGGAGGGGGTGACTGCGATGAAAAGATCGCAGGAGTCAACGCCGTTGCGGAGAAGGTCGGAGGGGGATACAGCCTCCCCGACGCTCGTGAAGAGATTGTAGACCGAGTCTATTTCGGCGAGCTTGGCGCTGTCGCGTCCCATAAGGATTATATCCTGGTCTTCCGATGAAAGCATCTGCGCCAGATGGCATCCTGTGTCACCCTCGCCTACAATCAGTATTTTCATATATCATGAATCTTAAGGAGGAATTGGCTATAGAATATGGATGCTCCCGCGCGGCCTCATTCGCGCACGGGAGCATCAGTATTGTCAAGGATAATTTTCGTCAACCGTCTCACGCCTTGTCAGCGTAGAGATAGTCGCTGATCTGCTCGGGACGGAAGTTCTCTATGAAGTCGGCGTGACGAGCCACCTCTGCCTGACCATATTTCAGATATACATGGAGGGAACGGCGTACGGAGGCATCCCTCTGGCAATCCTCGAGAAGGAGATAGCTCATGATGATGTGTCCGGCCATCTCCACCAGGCGGCGTGCCATGAAGTCCTGATAGGAGGAATCCTTCACGCCCATCACAGCCTCCACGGCTGCGGCATACTGCTGGGTCATGAAGGAGAGCGTGGTCTTTACATCCTCGTCTTCAGGCACCACCTCCATTGCCTCAAACTCATGAATCTTGTTGAGGTAGGTTCCGGTGGTGACGTGGCGGATCGCAGCCACTACCTGCAGCTGAGTCGTGCCCTCGTAGATGGAGGTGATGCGCGCGTCGCGGTAGAGGCGCTCGCAGGCATAGTCTTTCATAAAGCCGGAGCCGCCGTGAATCTGGATACAGTCATAGGTGTTCTGGTTGCAGAACTCCGAGGTCATGCCCTTTGCCAGGGGAGTGAAGGCGTCAGCGAGCTTGCTATAGTATTTGGCCTCCTTTTTCTCTTCGGGAGTGAGAGCACGCTCCTTGGCTATGTCGTCGTAGATCTTATACATGTCCACGAATCTGGAGCAGGCATAGAGAAGCGCGCGCGATGCGTCAAGTTTGGCCTTCATGACCGAAAGGATCTCAGCCACGGGAGCGAACTCTATGATGGGCTTGCCAAACTGACGGCGGTCTTTAGCATAGGCCAGTGCCTCGCGATATGCGGCCTCGCTGATGCCGACCGACTGGGCGGCGATGCCGAGTCGCGCACCGTTCATGAGCGCCATCACATACTTGATGAGACCGAGACGTCGGCTTCCGACGAGCTCACAGGGAGCGTCTTTGTAGACGAGCTCGCATGTCGGGGAGCCCTTGATGCCCATCTTGTTCTCGATACGACGCACAGTGACTCCGCCGTTGCGCTTGTCGTAAATGAACATCGACAGGCCGCGGCCGTCGCGCGAGCCCTCCTCGGAGCGTGCGAGCACGAGGTGGATGTCACTGTCGCCGTTGGTGATGAAGCGCTTCACTCCGTTGAGCACCCAGCTTCCGTCCTCCTTCTGAGATGCCTTGAGCATCACCGACTGCAGGTCGCTGCCGGCGTCAGGCTCGGTGAGGTCCATCGACATGGTCTCGCCCTCGCATACACGCGGGATATATTTCTCCTTCTGCTCCTCGGAAGCGAACTCATATATGGTCTCGGCGCAGTCCTGGAGACCCCAGAGGTTCTCGAATCCGGCATCGGCGCGGCTCACCATGTCGGCAGCCATGATATAGGGGGTGATGGGGAAATTGAGTCCGCCAAGACGGCGGGGCATCGACATACCCATCAGGCCTGCCTTGCGGCATGCCTCAAGGTTCTTCTTCGTGCCGTCGGCATAGACCACATGGCCGTTCTCCACGTGGGGGCCCTGATGGTCTACATCCTCGGCGTTCTCGGCTATTATGTCGCCGCAAATCTCCCCTACCACCTCAAGCACCTTGTCGTAGCTGTCGGCAGCGTCTTCATAATTCTGCGGGGCATAGTCGTATTTGTCGGCGTCCGCGAAATTCCTCTCCTTGAGCTCCACGATCTTCTTCATCATCGGATGCGAGAGATGAAGCTTCAGCGAAGGATTGTCTGTATAGAAGTTAGCCATTTTTATTTCGAGTTCTTTTTGTAATATTTAATAAGCTTTGGCAACACATCCTCCACTTTGCCGGTGATGACGTAGTCGGCTATGGAGTTGATGGGAGCGTTGGGGTCGGAGTTCACCGATATGATGATCGATGAGTCCTGCATACCTGCGATATGCTGTATCTGGCCTGATATTCCGCAGGCGATGTAGAGCTTCGGACGCACCGTTACACCGGTCTGGCCAATCTGGCGGTCATGGTCGGCCCAGCCGGCATCGACTGCGGCACGCGACGCGCCCACCTCGCCGCCGAGCGTGTCGGCAAGCTTGTAGAGAAAGTCGAAATACTCCTTGCTTCCTACTCCGTAGCCTCCGGCAACCACGATGGGGCTTCCCTTGAGATTGACTTTTGATTTCTCGACGTGACGGTCGATTATCTCCACCACGAAATCCTCGGGCCTGGTGTATTTGTTGACGTCAAGGTCAACCACCTCTCCGGTGTAGTTGGAATCCCTGACCTCTTTCTTCATGACGCCCTCACGCACCGTGGCCATCTGCGGACGGCACTCGGGATTCACAATCGTGGCCACGATGTTGCCTCCGAATGCGGGACGTATCTGATAGAGGAGGTCTTTATACTCGGTGCCGTTCTTCACGTCAGTGTAGTCGCCTATCTCAAGGGCGGTGCAGTCGGCTGTCAGACCGCTGTGAAGGGCGGATGACACCCTCGGGCCGAGGTCGCGGCCAACGGAAGTGGCGCCCATGAAAGCGATTCTCGGCTGAATCTCCTTGAAGAGGTTGATGAGGATCGAGGAATGCGGCAGCGACGTGTAGGGGGAGAGACGGTCATCGTCCACCTTATACACAGTATCGACTCCGAAGGGGAGAATCTGCTTCTCCACATTCTTGAGCCCTGCGCCGGCAACGACAGCCTCCAGCTTTATTCCGAGCCTGTCGGCGAGCTGACGGCCCTTTGTAAGGAGCTCCAGGCTGACGTCGGCCACCTTGCCGTCTTCATACTCGCAATATACTATAATGTTATTCTTGTCTGTCATGACTTTGATGAGTGTTAGTTGGTTAAGACGTATAAGCCGGGAATCATCCTATCGTATGGCTGGCGATAAGCTCCTTCACCAGGCCTTCAAGCTCCTCGTCGCTGTTCTCTATGCGGCGGGCGTCTTTAGCCGTGAATACCACATTCTCTATAGATTTCACCTTTGTCGGCGAGCCGGCGAGACCGCACTGCGAGAGATCTGCCTCCACGTCGGCGGCGTTCCATTCGCCGATGGCGAGATAGCCGCGCTTCTCTATGAAGCTCTTCTTCTCCTCATCGGAAGCCACCTCCGACGGCACTGCGGCGTACTTATATTTCTGAAGGCACTTGGCGTTGCGGGGACGACAGGGCTCGGCGCTGGAGTTGACTGTGACCACGAGGGGCATCTTGGCCCTGACGGTCTCAACTCCGCTCTCGATGCGGCGTCTTACCACAACCTCGCCGCCGTCGGCGCTGATTATCTCCTCGGCATACGTGATCTGCGGAAGCCCGAGCTTCTCTGCTATCTGGGGACCGACCTGGGCGGTGTCGCCGTCGATGGCCTGGCGCCCTCCTATGATGATGTCGTAATCGCCGATTTTCCTGACAGCCGCGCTGAGGGCATAGCTTGTGGCAAGCGTGTCGCTGCCGGCAAATGCACGGTCGGAAAGCACTATGCCGCCGTCGGCGCCACGATACATCCCCTCTCTCACTATCTCTGCGGCGCGTGCCGGACCCATGGTGAGAAGAGTGACCTTGCTTCCCGGATACGTCTCCTTAAGTCTCAATGCCTGCTCAAGCGCGTTAAGGTCTTCCGGATTGAAGATGGCGGGAAGAGCGGCTCTGTTGATTGTGCCGTCGGCCTTCATGGCGTCCTTACCCACGTTGCGTGTATCGGGCACCTGCTTGGCCAGCACAATGATATTCAAGCTCATATCTTATAGTTTTACGATTTTATTGTTCTCTCATTTTCGCGACAAAGTTAATAAAAATAGTTTAAATCCCAATAATTTATTGCTTTTCATGGCTTATCAAATTGCATATCTCGCTATCTTTAGGTAATTTTGCTGACTGAAACCATATTTTTATAATTGTCTTTCACCTCCCTCCCAACTCTTTGACATGAATCTACCCAAATCATTGCCGAGATATATCGTCCTCTCCCTTTTTGCAGCCGGAGCCTCGGCTGCAGCCTGTGCGCTCACGCTTGCTGAGATCCGACAGAAAGTCGATGACGGCAAATACAATGCCGCCCTTTTCGACCTCGAGAACCTGAAGACTGAAGACCCCGCGGCCGCAAAGGGCCGCGAATGGCACGAGCTCGCCGGAATCTGCCGGTTCCAGCAGGCTGACTATGCCGCAGCACGTCCGCTTCTCGAGACGGCCCGGCAGAAAGGCTCGAAGGAGGTGGACCTGTATCTGGGACACCTCGCGTTTCTTGATTACGATTTCCCGCTTGCCCACAAGCTTTACGGCTCCTACGCCGCAGCCAGGGAGAAAGCCGGAAAACCGGAGAGCGAGGTCCTTGAGAAATATGACTCCCAGTTGCTTGCCGCTGAAAACGCCCTGTCGAGGGTGGAGAAGATCGTGATAATAGACTCTCTCGCTGTGCCTGTGGAGTCGTTTATCAAAAGCTACAAGCTACCCCCCTCTTCAGGCCGGCTGCTGCTGCCCGAGGAGATGCCTATCGACGACCACCGCACAGGGACTGTCATGGCCTTCACCAATGAGGGCGAGGATTTCATGATGTGGGCCGAGCCTGACAGCGAGGGTAAGGTAAGGCTCATGGAAAGCATACGCCTCACCGACGGAAGCTGGCAGAAACCCGTTTTCACCTCGGAGACTCTCGACGAGAGCGGAAACGCCGACTATCCTTTCATGATGCCCGACGGCACCACTCTCTATTACGCGGCCGACGGCGATGAGTCGATGGGGGGCTTCGACATCTTCGTAGCCTCGCGCGACGCCGCAACCGGAGAATACCTTCAGCCGCAGAATCTCGGAATGCCCTACAACTCCCCATATGACGACTTCATGCTCGCTATCGACGAGGAGAACGGTGTGGGCTGGTGGGCCACAGACCGCAACCAGCTTGACGACAAGGTGACTGTCTACGTCTTCATCACCAACGACCTCCGCAACAACTACAATCCTGACGAGGAGGAAGACATTATGGCAAAGGCCAGGATCAGCAGCTTCCGCGACACCTGGACTCCGGGTGAGGAAGCGAAATACAAGGCGCTGCTCGCCGATGTAGAGAACTCGAGCAAGGTAGAGAAGAAGCGCGTGGATTTCCATATCCCCCTGCCGGGAGGAAGGATGGCCACCAACATGGATGACTTCCGAGACAGGACGCAGCGCGACCTCGCAAAGCATTATCTCGCGGCAATGGCAGACTATGACACGGCCCGCGAGGACCTTGAGACGCTCCGCATGCAGTACGCCGCCGGCTCCACGTCGCTGCGGCAGGACATCATCGAGGCGGAACGGGAGTCGGAATCCCTTCTGAAAGCCTTGCGAAAGGCCAGGAGCGACTTCTACAGGAGCTTCAGTAAATAACAAAACACCATAAACCAACAGAACCCTTAAAACCTGACCACATCATGATTTCATTTTCTATCGCCCTGCTGATTCTAATAGTGGGATATTTCATTTACGGCAAATTCGTAGCCAACGTGTTCGGTGAGGAGCATTCCCGCCCCACGCCCGTCAAGACAATGGCAGACGGGGTGGATTACGTGGAGCTTCCGTCATGGAAGATTTTCCTCATCCAGTTTCTCAACATAGCCGGGCTCGGACCGATCTTCGGAGCCATAATGGGCGTCATGTTCGGTCCGGCGGCATTCCTCTGGATTGTCTTCGGCACGATTTTCGCCGGGGCGGTACATGACTATATGTCTGGCATGCTCTCGCTGCGCGACGGAGGCGCCTCGCTTCCGGAGATTGTCGGTTCGCAGCTCGGAGGCAAGGTCAAGAACGTGATGCGAGGCTTCGCCCTTCTTCTGATGATACTCGTTGGAGCTGTGTTCGTATACAATCCCGCCGACCTGCTGGCGATGCTGACTCCCGACCATCTCGACAAGATGTTCTGGATAGTCTGCATATTCATATATTATATGGCGGCCACGCTTCTGCCGATTGACAAGCTGATCGGCAAGCTCTACCCCCTGTTCGGAATAGCCCTCATATTCATGGCCGTCGGCATCCTGGTGATGCTCTACGTCCACGGAGGCTCGATGCCGGAAATCTGGGAACAGTTCTACAACCACAAGGCTGACCCTGAGGCCAACCCCATCTTCCCGATGATGTTCGTCTCGATAGCCTGTGGAGCGATATCGGGATTCCACGCCACCCAGTCGCCAATGATGGCCCGCTGTCTGCCGAGCGAGAAATACGCGCGTCCGGTATTCTACGGGGCGATGGTGACCGAGGGGATAGTGGCGCTTATATGGGCGGCCGCCGCCATTACTTTCACGGGAGGATACACCGGTCTTCAGGAGACTCTCGGCAGCGGCAGTCCGGCTCTGCTGGTCAACGACCTGTCGAAATCCTGGCTCGGCACGTTCGGAGGCATTCTGGCCATTCTCGGTGTCATAGCGGCCCCTATAACGTCAGGCGATACGGCTTTGCGCAGCGCACGGCTCATAGCCGCCGATTTCATGGGAGTGAGACAGAAGAAAATAATGAAGCGCCTCGCCATCTCGTTGCCGATATTCGGACTCTGCTTCATCATAATGCTTATGCCTTATGACGTGCTGTGGAGATATTTCGCATGGTGCAACCAGGTGCTTTCGGTATTCACGCTGTGGGCTATCACAGTCTGGCTTGCGCGCCACGGAAAGATGTATGTCATTACACTGATTCCGGCCCTCTTCATGACTATGGTGACTGTGACTTACATATGTTTCGCGCCTGAAGGCTTCGGCATACTGACCGACAGTCTGTTCGGTTTCACCATCTCCTACGAGGCCGCCATTGCCATGGGATGCTGCGTCTCTGCCCTCTTCCTCTGGCTCTTCTACCGTATGCTGCGCCGTCGCGACGACATACCCGTTTCTCCATCTCTCCAATAATCAGGCAAATACATGAAGATTGAGGATATAATAAAAGCCACCGACCGCTATAACCTCCATTCTCACACGCAATTCTGCGACGGACGTTTCCCGATGGAGGAGATGGCGGTCTCGGCGGCCGAATGCAGGATGCTGTATTACGGATTCTCGCCCCACTCCCCTATCTGCTGCGATTCCCCGTGCAACATGAGTCGCGGTGATGTGCCGGTATATATCGACGAGGCCGCACGTCTGAGGGAGGTATATTCAGGCCGGATGGAGGTGCTGACCTCGATGGAGATAGATTTCATCAGCCCGGATTTCGGTCCGCATATCGACTATTTCCAGAAACTTCCACTCGACTACAGAATCGGGTCGGTGCATTTCGTGCCGACCCGCGAGGGGGTGCCTGTTGACTGCGACGGACGCTATGAACGCTTTGCCGGGTATCTGAAAGAGGTTTTCCATGGCGACCTCCGGTATGTTGTGGAGAAATATTTCGAGCAGGTGCTCGTGATGCTCGAAAGAGGTAGCTTCGAGATGCTCGGACATCTCGACAAGATTGCAGGCAATGCCTCCCAGGCGGATCCGGAAATAGAATCGCAAGGATGGTATGAGGCTCTGATAGACGATGTCATTTCCCATGCCGTGGGCAGCGGGGTCGTCGTGGAAATCAATACAAAGGCTTACGAGGAGAAGAAACGTTTCTTTCCTGCCGAGCGATGGTGGCACAAGCTCATATCCGCAGGTGTTCCCCTCGCCATAAACAGCGACGCCCATTACCGCGACCGCATCGACTCCGGCCGCTCCCAGGCCCTCGCTCTCCTCAACTCCAAAACCATGTAATTTTGCGACCATGAAGAATATAACCCGAATCATGACAATGATGCTGGCCATGCTTTCGCCGGCGATTCAGGCCGCTACGGCCGCGACCGATGATACTGACAACAAAGTAAAATTCTCGCCGGTGGGAACTCTGGTGATGGACGGGGCACTCTTCGCCTCGCCACAGAAGAGTGACTTCCCAGATGGCGCGGCAATTCCCGACGTGCGGCTCGGCGTCATGGCCGATATGGGGAAATGGTGCGCGAAGATAGAAGCCGGATTTGCTTATGGAAAAGTCCTTCTGAAGGATGTATGGATGCAATACACCTTCAGCCAGTCCGACCAGATCCGCGTCGGCCTCCAGATGCAGCATTTCGGTTATCAGAACTCCACGGCCGCCTGCATGAAGGTGACAATGATTGAGCCGATATGCAACACTATCTTCAACGACCCCCACATGATTGGAGTGACATGGTATCATAACGCCGACAAATTTTTCACCACCCTGTCGGCCCATGCGGAGCCTAAGGCGTCTTCAGTAGTGCTGGCAGCCGACGAGATGATACGTGAGGGCTACGGACTGCGCAGCCGTGTCGTGGCCCGACCCATCCACAAAGACGGTGTGATGGTGCAGGTAGGAATGAGCGGTGCTTTCGAGACACCGCAGTTCAACGGTTCGTCATCAGGAAAGGATACCCATGACTCGTTCTCTTTCTCGGCAAACTTCCCGACGAAGGTAGTGCAGCGCAGCGCGATCTCGGCCACAGTAAGCAGAGCGATGAATATGTGGAAGCTGACCCCGGAGCTTATGCTTTGCTATAAGAGAATCGCACTTGAGAGCCAGTATTTCTTCGCACAGGTAAACCGCAGGGATAATCTCCAGGCGTTCCGCACCTATGGAGCCTATGGCACCCTTCGCGGCATCCTGTTTGGAAAGGATTATTCCTATAATATGGGGCTTGCCGGAATCGCAACACCCGCGAAGGGAAGTCTTGAAGCCGTGGCCAGCTACAACTACACATGTCTTTCCGACGCCAAGGCCGCAATCATGGGAGGCCGTGTCAACGACCTCAGCGTAGGTTTCAACTATTACATCAACAAATTCATGATAGCCAAGCTGCGCTACAGCCTTACCCACACCTGGGACCGCGCCGACGTCTCCCCCATGACGCTCAATGCCTTCCAGGGGCGCCTCCAGGTGATCTTCTGATCTACCCTGGGGTCTCGGGCTTACGCCCTCGACACAGTGTTGAGGACGCAAGCCCGAATCTTAATAAATGTATTCTGCACTTGTCACTTGACTCTACGTTTTATATTTCACCTAAAATTGAATTGTATATCTTAATAACAAGGGCTTGGTCAGGGCTGTTGATTGAGAAACTGCCGCTTTCGATGCGACAGTTGACGGTCGGTGCCATTATCACGGAGTCGTTGAACACGAAACCAATCCGTTTTCCGATTCGGCTTTCAGTCGCATCGGCCCATTTCTGCACTTTCTCCGCTTTCAGCTTACCCTCAATGACTGCCATATCAGGATCTGATACTGTATCGAGAGAAACTGCATCAAAGTCTTTTACCGTAACAATGGCTTTACCCTCAATCCTGTTTTCTGGCATATCAGCCACCGGATACCAGCCGTTGACATGATGAGCAGAAGAACAGCCTACGAAAACAAAGAGCAGCGGAATGGAAATCAAAGGATTCATATTTATTATTTTCTGAGGGTTCTTGAGAATAGGAGCTGACGGCCACGGAGCTGTCGCTGACTCTCGAAGGATGAGAGTTGCGAGTAGGTGGTGTAGTCGTAGCTTCGCTTGTTGAGTATGTTGGTAAGGGATGCAGCGAACTCGATCTTCTTATTGAGCTGAAAGGTCAGCTTGGTG
>DKYZ01000069.1:0-5984 GCA_002493515.1 Porphyromonadaceae bacterium UBA7087
CCGTGTCGTCAAGGTTGGCCACCAATGGCTTGTCATACTCGTCTATGAGTATGATGGCCTGACGGCCCGTCTTCTCCACTGCGGCCCTTATCAGCCTTGTGAAGCGTTCGGCAAACCTGAATCCCTCCGGCTGCAGGCCGTATGTCTTCTCCCATTCCTGGAACTGTTCCTCAAGCGTGGACTCCAGCCCCTCGACGCTGTCGCCGCTGAAACCGACGAGGTTGAGGTGGAAGACAGGATGAGGCGCCCAGTCATGCTCGTATCTCTCTATGGCAAGACCCTCGAACAGCTCGCGCTTTCCCTCGAAATAGGCCTGTATTGTACTGAGCAACAGACTCTTCCCGAACCTCCGTGGGCGGCTCAGGAAATAGTATTGGCCTCTTGATATGAGACGGTGGATCAGCTCGGTCTTGTCGACATATATGTATCCCTGCTCTCTCAGTTTCTGAAATGTCTCTATCCCTACCGGGAACTTCTTATCATCCATAGCATATCTTTTTTTGCAAAAATAGGAAAATTTATTGATATGCAAACAATTCGCCGGGCTCCATATGAGGATTGCCCGGCGAAACATGAGGACAGTGTCTCCAAAACTACAGAAGACTGCGGAGCTGAAGGAGGATGATCACTGCTCCGATAACGATGAGAATCGGCAAGCCGCGATTCGTCCCGAAGAGACGATGACGATAGTGGTTGATTGAATTTTTCATAATCTGTCTGGCGTTGTGCTATGTTGTGTTACGTTGTTTTGATGGTGCAAAGTTACAGCCGGTGACTGCCAAATATTTTCAGCCAAATGTTAATAAATATTAAGATTATATTTCCGTCTACATTTTTTGCAACGCGGATTATTATTATTATTAATTTTGAGCAACAAACAGACAGAAAGCAATGAAATACAAACGTATACTACTCAAACTCTCCGGAGAATCACTCATGGGCTCGCAGGGATACGGAATCGATCCGAACCGCCTTTCCAGCTATGCCCGCCAGATTAAGGAGATGGCTCAGAGCGGAGTGCAGATCGGCATAGTGATCGGCGGCGGCAACATTTTCCGAGGCCTCTCAGGAGCCTCCAAAGGTTTCGACCGCGTGAAAGGCGACCAGATGGGAATGCTCGCCACAGTGATCAACTCCCTCGCGCTCAGTTCAGCCCTCGAGGCCATCGGCCAGAAGGCGCAGGTGTTCACAGCCATAGCCATGTTCCCCATCGGAGAGCCCTACTCCAAATGGAAAGCCATCGACGCCATGGAGCAGGGTAGGGTGGCTATCATCAGCGGCGGCACCGGCAACCCCTATTTCACCACCGACACAGGCTCGGCACTGCGCGCCATAGAGATCGAGGCCGAGGTGATGCTGAAAGGCACAAGGGTAGACGGAGTCTACACGGCTGATCCGGAGAAAGACCCCGAGGCCAAGAAATTCGACGAGATAACCTACGACGAGGTGCTTGCCCGCGGACTGAAGGTGATGGACCTCACCGCCACAGCGCTGTGCAAGGAGAACGACATGCCCATATATGTCTTCAACATGGACGTGGAGGGCAACCTCAGGAAAATGCTCGAAGGAAACAATGTCGGCACGCTCGTGACCCGCTGAAAGGCACCCCCAGGAATCAAAATCAAAAAACATATATCATGGAAGTAAAAGAATATCTCGACAACGCCAGCGACGCCATGGAGCTCGCCGTTGAATATCTCGACGAGACGCTGTCTCACATCCGCGCCGGCAAAGCCTCCCCGAAGCTTCTCGACGGCATACGCGTGGACTACTACGGCTCGCAGGCCCCCATCTCCAACGTCGCCAACGTGTCTGTGCCCGACGCACGCACAATCGCGATCACACCCTGGGAGAAATCCATGTTCAAGGAGATAGAGAAGGCCATCATCAACTCAGACCTCGGCATCACTCCCGAGAACAACGGCGAGGTGATACGCATCGGCATACCCCCGCTCACGGAGGAGAGGCGCAAGCAGCTCGTGAAGCAGAGCAAGGGTGAGGCCGAGAACGCCAAGGTGTCGGTGAGAAACGCCCGCCGCGAGGCCATCGAGGGCCTGAAGAAAGAGATCAAGAAGGGCCTGAGCGAGGACACTGAGAAGGATGCCGAGGCTCAGGTGCAGAAGATTCACGACAAATACATGAAAAAGATTGACGAAATCTTCGCCGCCAAGGAAAAAGAGATTCTTACGGTATAGCAGCTGAAATGACAGAAAGCCGTATGATTCCGGCCTCGGAAAAGAGTCCGGCAGTGTCGGTGGTGGCTCCTGTCTATAACACCGCCATATTTCTGCGCCAATGCGTGACAAGCGTGTTGGCGCAGACATTTTCCGACTATGAGCTTATCCTGGTGGACGACGGCTCTACCGACGAGAGCGGCAGCATATGTGACGAGCTTGCCGCAACCGATCCGCGCATAAGGGTGATCCACCGTCGCAACGGCGGCCTGTCGGCAGCGCGCAACACCGGCATAGAGGCGTCGCGTGGCGACTTCATCACATTTCTCGACAGCGATGACGCCCTCCACCCCGATTATCTCTCCACCTTGTTTAATATGAGGCGCACCACCGGCGCCGATATCTGCTGCGTAGGCTATAGAAAGTTTCACTCCACCGGAGAAAAGTCTGATCCCGAACCGGATATACTTAATCCCAACCCGGAAAAGTTTAATATAAGGAGTGGGAGGGAGGCCCTCCTGGGAATGCTCTACCAGACAGCTCCTCCGGAATGCTCTGCCTGGGGGAAACTGTATCCGAGGGATTTCTTCAATGAAATCCGTTTCCGGGAAGGAATCCTGTATGAGGACCTCGACATAGCCTATCTCCTGATGCTGAAAGCCGGAAAAGTGGCGGTAAGCGATCTGCCCCTGTATCTTTACCGGCAGAACGAGACAAGCATACTGCATACCTTCAACGAGAAGAGGGCCGACGTGCTTGACGTCACCGAGCGCATGGAGCGTTACTTCACCACTGAGTCTCCCGACCGGGAACTGATGCATGCCGCACGCCACCGCAGACTGTCGGCGGCCTTCAACATCATGGGTCTCTGCGCCGCCAACGGCAGGCATGGCGAATTGCCGGCCCGCTGCTGGAATATAATAAGGTGTCTGCGCCGCGAGGTGGCGCTCAACGGCAGGAGCCGCATTAAAAACCGCATAGGGGCGCTTCTCTCCTATATCGGCGGCCGGAGGCTCATCACCCTCCTCTCGAAGAGAGTCTACGGCAGATGAGGGTGGCCTGCGTTGGCTTATTGTTAAAAGAATACAAAATATTTGGCAAAAAGAAAGATTCGACAATAAAAATAACTATATTTGCCGAATAAAGCAATGTTAAAAGATATGGAGAAACCAAAATTAGTAGTATCCACCGGAGCGGGAATCAGCGCGGAGAGCGGCATCACCACCTTCCGCGACGCCGGCGGACTCTGGGAGAACTATCCGGTGATGGAAGTGGCCTCGGCCGACGGCTTCCGGCGCAACCCGGCCCTGGTGCATCAATTCTACAACCAGAGGCGCAAAGACCTGCTCAAGGCGCAGCCCAACAGCGCTCACCGCGCCCTTGTAGAGCTTGAGAAATATTACGACGTATGGGTCATCACCCAGAACGTCGACGACCTCCATGAGCGGGCCGGCTCCTCGAAAGTGCTCCATCTCCACGGCGAACTGATGAAGATACGCTCCGTGAGCAATCCCGACTACATCGAGAGCCTTGACATCGACCATCTGGAGACCACTCCCGAGACAAGAGGCCGCAACGGCGACCTGATGCGTCCGCACATCGTGTTTTTCCAGGAGCCGGTCCCCAACATCGAGCCTGCCATGGAGCTGGCCTCGGAGGCGGATATCTTCGTGGTGATCGGCACGTCGCTGGTGGTCTATCCGGCGGCCGGACTGATCAATTGCGTTCGCCCCGGAGTGCCTGTCTATTATATCGACCCCCATCCGGCGGCGTCCGCCCTGAGAATCCCGGGACTGACCGTAATAAAGGAGCCGGCCACCAAAGGAATGGAAAAACTGACAGAAATACTCACTAAAACCGCGCGATAAAGGGGGTGAGGACTTTCAAATCGACAAAAACATGTTGCAAAACATGTTTTTATTTTATGTAGTAATCTATAAAATCACTAATTTTGTGGACAGAACCGCGAGAGGCTTCCGGAGGGAGGCCTCCGGCGCCTGAACATGACCGATAATACCAAGCTAACAACACAACTAAAACATTTCAGAATATGGCAAAAGTAAAAGGAGCCGTCACCGTCAACACGGTGCGTTGCAAAGGCTGCAACCTGTGTGTGGTGGCCTGTCCCACATCCACACTGGCCCTGCAACCCCACGAGGTGAACGACCGAGGCTATCATTACGCCTACATGGCTAATCCTGACAACTGCACGGGCTGCTGCTCATGCGCGTGGGTTTGTCCCGACGCCTGCATCGAGGTATACCGCGTGAAAGTAGACTGAGCCTCACAAAGGGAAAATTAAACCAACATAACAGCAACCTTAGATTTCGCCTGGAAAAGCGGCGGAGTCAAAAACAAGAAACACACAAGACAACAATATGAAAGAAGAGGTAAGATTAATGAAGGGCAACGAAGCCATCGCTCACGCCGCCATCCGCTACGGCTGCGACGGCTATTTCGGCTACCCCATCACTCCCCAGTCGGAAGTGCTTGAGACACTTGAGGAACTGATGCCGTGGGAGACCACCGGCATGGTTGTGCTGCAGGCAGAATCGGAAGTGGCCGCCATCAACATGGTGTATGGAGGCGCTGCCTCCGGCAAGGCCGTTATGACCTCATCGTCCTCCCCGGGCGTCAGCCTGAAGCAGGAGGGTATTTCCTATATAGCGGCGTCATCTCTGCCCGCACTCATTCTCAACGTGATGCGCGGAGGCCCGGGCCTCGGCACAATCCAGCCCTCGCAGGCCGACTATTTCCAGGCTACGAAGGGCGGTGGCCACGGCGACTATCATCTGATCGTGCTCGCTCCCTCCACAGTGCAGGAGATGGTGGATTTCGTAGGTCTCGGCTTCGACCTGGCCTTCAAATACCGCAACCCGGCCATGATCCTGGCCGACGGAATCGTCGGACAGATGATGGAGAAGGTGGTGCTTCCCGAGCAGCGTCCGCGCCGCACGGAAGAGCAGATCCGCCAGCAGTGTCCCTGGGCCGCCGACGGCCGCAAGGATGGCCGCAAGCGCAACGTCATCACATCGCTTGAGCTGGAGTCAGCCAAGATGGAGGTGATCAACCATGAGCTCCAGGCCCGCTACCGCGAGATAGAGAAGAACGAGACCCGCTGGGAGGAGATCGACGTCGAGGGCGCCGACTATCTCATCGTGGCTTTCGGATCAATAGCGCGCATCTGCGCCAAGGCCAAGGAGATGGCCGCCGAGAAGGGAATCAAGGTCGGCATCGTCCGCCCCATCACCCTGTGGCCCTTCCCGACAGAGGCCATCAACCGCGCCGCCCAGGGTAAGAAGGGCGTGCTCTGCGTTGAGCTCAACGCCGGACAGATGATCGAGGATGTGCGTCTCGCCGTTCACGACAATCTGCCGGTAGAACACTTCGGACGCCTCGGCGGCATCATCCCGAGCCCGGACGAGGTAGTGGAGGCTCTCGAACAGAAACTTATCAATAAGTAATTTTCAACCCTCTTTAACCTGATCGAAATCAATGGAAATACAAGATATAATCCGCCCTGAGAACAAGGTATACAGCAAGCCTGAGCTTCTCGAAGAAGTGCACATGCACTATTGTCCCGGCTGCAGCCACGGCGTAATCCACAAGCTGCTGGCCGAAGTGATAGCAGAGATGGGCATCACCGACAAGACCGTCGGCATCTCGCCGGTAGGCTGCGCCGTGTTCGCATACAATTACATCGACGTTGACTGGGTGGAGGCCGCCCACGGACGCGCACCCGCCGTAGCCACCGCCATCAACCGCCTCTGGCCCGAGAACGTGGTCTTCACATACCAGGGCGACGGCGAC
>DKYZ01000069.1:6199-14547 GCA_002493515.1 Porphyromonadaceae bacterium UBA7087
CCCCCCCCGGCCCCCCCCCCGCCGTAGCCACCGCCATCAACCGCCTCTGGCCCGAGAACGTGGTCTTCACATACCAGGGCGACGGCGACATGTCGGCCATCGGTACGGCTGAGTCGATCCACGCCGCCAACCGTGGCGAGAATATCGTGATGGTGTTCGTCAACAACGCAATCTACGGAATGACCGGCGGACAGATGGCCCCGACTACCCTCGAAGGCCAGAAGACAGCCACCACTCCCTACGGACGCCGCATCGACCTCAACGGACACCCCCTGGAAATCACCAACCTCATGGCTATCCTCGACGGAACATGCTACGTGACACGCCAGAGTGTGCACACCCCCGCCAACGTCCGCAAGACAAAGGCCGCCCTCAAGAAAGCCTTCGAGAACGCAATGGCAAAGAAGGGCACCTCTGTAGTGGAGGTTGTCTCCACCTGCAACACGGGCTGGAAGATGTCGCCTGAAAAGGCCAACCAGTGGATGGTCGAGAACATGTTCGCCAAATATCCTCTCGGCGACCTCAAGAATGAATAATCTTAAATCGAAAAACGTATCATGACAGAAGAAATAATCATAGCAGGCTTCGGCGGCCAGGGTGTCCTCTCCATGGGTAAGATTCTGGCTTATTCAGGTCTTATGGACGACAAGGAGGTGACCTGGATGCCTTCATACGGACCCGAGCAGCGCGGCGGCACAGCCAACGTGACAGTCATCCTCTCCGACGAGAGAATATCCTCTCCGGTGCTTGACAGCTACGACATCGTGATCGCGCTCAACCAGCAGAGTCTCGACAAATTCGGCCCCAAGGTGAATAAAGGCGGTATCCTTATCTACGACACCGACGGTATCCACAACCACCCCACACGCGACGACATAAAGATCTATCCGATCGACGCGATGGGCGCCACCCTCGAGATCGGCAACTCAAAGGCCTACAACATGGTCGTGATGGGCGCCCTCCTGGAGGCCATGCCCTACAAGCTGCCGATGGAGAACGTCATCAAGGGACTCAAGAAATCGCTCCCGGAGCGTCACCACAAGCTCATCCCGCTCAACGAGCAGGCCATCGAGAAAGGACGCTCACTGCTCAACAAATAAAAATAAGGAGACCTCACATCATGTGAATCATACACGGCCCGGCTCCCGCGCAAGGAGCCGGGCCGATATTTATTCCACATATTCAGGAAGAGACAATATGGACAAGGGAGAGAAGAAAAGATTTTCCATAAAGGCGCGCGCACGCTCATTCTCATACGCCGGCAAGGGGATAGCGACCCTGCTGCGCGAGGAGCATAACGCGCGCATCCATCTCGTGGCGGCTGTCGTGGCCGTGGCGGCGGGAATCCTGCTGGAGATATCCGCTGCGGAATGGGCCGTGGTGGCGCTCTGCATAGGGGGCGTGACGGCGGCCGAGGCGATCAACAGCGCAATCGAGGCATTGTGCGACAGGGTCTCGCCGGGCTTCGACCCAATGATCGGAAAGACGAAAGACCTCGCTGCCGCAGGCGTGCTGCTGACCGCGGCCGGGGCTGCGGCGGCCGGGCTGCTCATATTCATCCCGAAGATAGCGGGTCTGCTTGGCTGACGCATTTATGTTGATTTTATGCATTGAAGTTAAAATGGCTCTGGCCGTGAACTACATGGGGAGCGCATAGGTTATACTATTGTCAAAACATAAGAAATTCACCTTTTCGTAACCTTGATGTTGCGGGGACTGTGGCTGCAAGGCCGCGGTCTCCGCTTTTTCATGCCCTCTGCCCCCGCCCGGAGCAGGGGGGGTTCCTGTAGATAAGCTGTAGAAAACCTGTATGCAACCTGTAGCAAAGCTGTCGGAAAGCCGTAGGAAACTCATTAATAACTAAGTGATTGGGCGTTTGCATTATCAATCGGCATCCTTAGAGGCGACATATTGTGGAAATCCAAATTTTTCCCGGAAAGGTTGTTGATTTCTTTTCTACACGAAAAGAGGGGTTAGCCTACGGGTTTTCTACAGCCGCATGCCCTCCGCTACGGCTATTTTTATTAACTTTGCAAATCGACAGCCGAGTGTAGACAAGCTCCGCATCTTTCTGAAAATTCGGAAAAACGCCTGTAGATAAGCTGTAGGCTGTTTTTTCACCCGGATGTTTTTTCGAGATATGCAATAGCCGGACAGAAAAAGTTATTGCCACTTGTCGACACTCTATATTGTTGATGTTTAAATTTTATTAAGATTTATATAATTTTTAAATATAAAGAGAAAAATGAAAACGACCCAGGAGAAAGCCGCCCGGCTGAAGGAGGAGATCAAGCGGCTCAAGAAGGAGAAGAACGCGCTCATCATGGCCCATTACTACCAGCGCGACGAGATACAGGAGATTGCCGACTTCATAGGCGACTCCCTTGCGCTGGCCAGGCAGGCCGCCGAGACCGACGCCGACGTCATAGTGATGTGTGGAGTGCATTTCATGGGGGAGACGGCAAAGATACTGTGTCCCGGCAAGACGGTGCTCGTGCCCGACCTGAAGGCCGGGTGCTCGCTGGCCGACAGCTGCGACCCGGTGGAGTTAGAGGCCTTTGTCAAGGCGCATCCCGACTACACCGTGATCAGCTACGTCAACACCTCTGCCGCCGTGAAGGCGCTCACCGACATCGTGGTGACGTCGGGCAACGCGCGCAAGATAGTGGAGTCGCTTCCGGCCGACGAGAAGATCATATTCGGTCCGGATCACAATCTGGGTGAGTATATAAATTCTGTGACGGGACGCGACATGCTTCTCTGGAACGGTGCCTGCCACGTACACGACCGTTTCTCCATCGACAGGATCATTGAGATGAAGAAGGCGCATCCGGGGGCCAAGGTGCTCGTCCATCCGGAGTGTCGCCGTCCGCTCCAGCTCATAGCCGACAAGGTGGGCTCCACGGCTGCCCTGCTTGATTTCGCCCGCACCGACGACGCGCGCGAATACATAGTGGTGACGGAAAGCGGCATCCTGTTCGAGATGCGCCGCAAGTGTCCAGAGAAGGTTTTCCTTCCGGCTCCTGCCGAGGATGCGGAATGTCAGTGCAACGAGTGTGACTACATGAAGCTGAATACGCTCGAGAAGGTGTATGAGGCACTGCGCGACGGCAGGCCCGAGATAGAGGTGGATGCCGAGATAGCCGCCAGGGCCGTGCGTCCCATAGAGCGTATGCTCGAGTTGTCGAAGTAAATGGACGGGCATTTGAAGAAGAGCCTGGTGGAGCTCACGCGCTGCAGCGTGGAGCAGTACAGGGAGATGGCCAAGCACCCCGTGTCGGTCCTTGCCGACAACGTGCGCTCCATGCACAACGTGGGCTCCATCCTGCGCACGGCCGACGCTTTCCTGATGGAGGAGGTGGTGCTTGCCGGCATAACGGGCGTTCCGCCTCATCCGGAGATAGCGAAAACGGCGTTGGGGGCCGAGGAGTCGGTGAGGTGGCGCCATGTGGATGACGCCGTGGCGGAGGTGGCCCGGCTCCGAGGCGAGGGATACATGGTCTGTGTGCTTGAGCAGGCTCATGACAGCGTCCCGTTGTCGGAGTTTGTTCCGCAACCCGGAAAGAGCTATCTTCTGGTGGTGGGCAATGAGGTGGAGGGAGTCGACCAGCGTATAGTGGATATGGCGGATGTGGTGCTGGAGATACCGCAGTGTGGTGTAAAACACTCTCTCAACGTCTCCGTGAGCGCCGGCATCGCCATGTGGCGTTTTTTCAGCTGCATGTCCGGATGATGTGAGTCGTGCAATAATATAATGGAGGCGTGTACCGGCCGGTACACGCCTCCATTATATTATTGCACGCCGTCTGGTTTATCTTGCGGGCTTGAGGGCCGGAAGCTGCTCGGCTTCCGGATTGTATATTACCATTGTTCCCGTCCAGGTGCCGGAAATCTTGTGCGCGTTTCCACCATCCGGGCCGAGGTCGGTGTCATCGTAAAGGTCGAACGTGAATGTCTTGGTGCCCTCGGCAGGTCCGTCGCTGATTGTGAACGAACCCTTCTCGATGGGAGCCAGTGTCGCCTGGTATCCGTCGGGATCTGTGGAATCCATGTCGCCATACCAGGAGAACATTATATGTCCGCCATAGTCCACACGTCCGGGAATCACGGTGTTGGCCCCGAAATCCATTGTCACGTCGTAGGTTCCGTTCTCAAGACCCTTGCCGGGCTCTGTAAGCACGGTGAACTGCAGGTAGTCTTTTGTTGGATTATCGAGGTTTGTGTCGGTGATGGCCAGGAAATACGAGTCATATCCGTTGACAAGTGTCTCAGGCTCCTGGAATACGAGGGCCATGGCAGTGGAGGGGAATATCAGGGAGTGGTCGTCCTTTAATGTCGAGTAGGGGCGTGCGGGCTGTTTATCGGCGTTGTCGCAGAAATTGCCCACTACGATTTTACCGTCGAAAGAGCCGGTTATCTTGTTGCCGTTCTCGTCGGTGAAGTCGAATGCGACCTTCTTTCCGTTGTCGCTTACGGTGAACTCACCCTCGCGGATATGAGCTATGTAGCATCTTCCCTCTTTGCTTATGTGGGTAAGGCAGGTGCCGGTCTGGTATACCTTCCCCATTACCTCCAACTCCGCTCCGCGCACGAAGGTGAAGGGATTGTAGCTGTTGTATTCTACCTTTTCACGTAGGTCAGCCCGGTATGTGCCGTCGGGAAGCGGGGTGTTCACATCCATCGGGTTGTCCGCCTTTGGGAAATAGGCCTCGATGTTGAGCCAGTATCCCTCGGTCTGCACACCCTCGGCCGTGAAACTGCCGGTGTAGAACTGTGCTAAGGCGTCATCGGCAAACGGCATGTACCAGTTGCCATAGTAACGTTCCTGACCTCCGGTGAAGGTCACGTTCTGGTCTTCGGTGAAGGGTTCGAACTCCGAGGCGGCGAAGGCCAGCTTTATCGGGCCCCGGTAGCGGAGGTTCACCTGTTCTCCGCTCATGGCGAGCATCTCAATGCGTATGTCGTATTCACCGGCGGCATTGCGCTTCACGTCGACAGAGCCGTCCATGAAGATCATGAATACCACACCTTCGGAACCCTCCTCGACTCTAGTCCACAGACCGCTGTCGTTGATATTGATAGAGAAAGGCTTTGAGGCGTCGCCCACACGGTAGAACCCCGGGGGAATAACGGCCTCATACGGGTCGGTGCTCTGTGTGGCCACGAGCTGCAGCTTCATCTGCAGCTCACCGATGTCGGTCGGGTTTCCGTCCTCGTCCGGAGCGTCGGTGCCGAGCTCGATGGTGTATGTCCCGTTTTCTCCGGAGCTGGCGTATATTGCGTGCAGCAGATGGTCGGCGTCACGGTATTCGGGAGCGTCCTCGAAAAGCACGCCGGATATCTGGGATGTGGGTATGGAGGTCTTTGTGCCGTTGGTCTCCTCCACCACCAGGTTGGTGGTCTGCGCCACCGTTCCGAGAGCTGTGGCCACGGCGAGCGCTGTCAATATGTGTCTTGTCATGATGAGGTCTTATTTAATGAATTTGAACTGAATGCCGGTGGCGTTGACCACGTATACCCCCTTGGGCAGGCTGTCTACCGCCACGCGGAAAGCTCCCGTCTCGTCGGCTGTTGCCGATGCCACGAGGGCTCCGCCCGTGTCGTATATTGTTATGCGAGCTCCGGCCTGAGCCCCCTTGCCGCTCAGGATTCCCCCCTCGATGCGGAATGAGGGGCGTCCGGCGAGGGTTGCCTTGCCGATTCCGGTGCCGGTGCCGGTTATCTTCATGTTCTCCACGTCGGCTATGACGTATGCGTATTTGTCCTGGCCGTTTACCGTGATTGTCATGTCGCTGTTCTCGAAGGTGGCCACGGGAGTGGCGGCGAAATCAAACTCTACTGACTTGCCGTCCTTGAGGTTGACCTGCAGTTTATAGTCGGAGGCGTATGATCCGGCTGCCATCAGCAGCGCGGCGGCCGCCATTATATATTTCTTCATGATAGTTGCGGTTTATTTGATTCTGATGCTACGTATGCCGTTGGCCTGTCGCTTTAGGGCGGGCATTGCCGACTCCTCGGTGAAGGAGGGGGTGCCTGTTATCTCTCCGGAGAATGTGAGGTGGGCGTTGCGTCCGTCGTCGAAGACGAGGTTCATCGTGATGTCGTATTTCTCACCCTCTTTCTCCACAGTCACTACACCGTCGGCGATCTTGGGCGAAGAGCTGGGGTTGTACATGTTGATACCGGCGTCGCCGAAGGTCATCTCCCCGTCCTGCGGGAAGGTGTACGTGCCGGAGACGAGGGTCTTGTCGGATGGGGCGCTCTGGAATGTGAGGGCCATCTCCATCTTCCAGTCGGCATCGTTGAATTTCACGTAGAAGCAACCGGGTTTCTGGGGATTCTCGTTGTAGGAGGATTTGTTGAGGATGAGGTCGAAATATTGCGAGTAGGAGGGCAGTTCCCCGTTCCAGGTGGCGTTGACGGTGCCTCCGTCGGCGAGCGTGATATGGAGCGTGATTGTATATTGGGCTCCTTCGTTGGCCACGGTCATTGTGCCGGATGCCAGGGCGGTCTTCACGTCGTCCTTGAGATAATAGGAATATGGACTGTTATCGATCCAGAACTCTGAGCCTGAGGAGGCCACGGTGTATTCTCCGGGCATGAGGTAGAGGGCCGTCTTGGGGCCGTAGGCGTCGCATACGAGCGAAGAGCCGTCAGGGAGGTTGAATGTAAGCGTCACGTTTCCGCCGCTGTAGGCGTCTACTCCGATGCTGCTCACCGTCTGGTCGTCGCCCGAGGTGGCCTCCTGGAAGGTGATTTCCTTGATGTAGTCGACGCCGAACTTGTGGGCGGTGTTGTCGTTCAGCACGACCGTCACACTCTGTGCCGCGGCTCCGAGCGAGCAGAGGGCCAGCGCCATCATGATGATTGGTTGTCGTTTGGTCATAACGATTCTCATTTTTTGCGCGGGGCCGTGGCTGAGGCTCCGCGCGGGGTTGAACAATGTTTACAAGTGCAAAGTAAACTAAAAAAAAACGAAAATGCAAACGTTATAACCAATGATTTGCAAAAAGATGGTAAAAAACTCCGCAGACCCCTCTTACAGCAGCCGGATTATGGCGTCGACGTCGGCGACGGTTTTCTTTGTGCCGAACATTTTCTCTCCGAGCCGCGAGCGGCGTGAGGAGATGGCCCCTTTCGACCGGCAGATGAGTTTGACAAGCTCCGTGGGGGTGACGCCGCATTTTAAAAGGATGGCGGTATGGTAATCGTTTTTGCTCAGTTTGCACCCCCAGCACAGCGACTCAAGTCGCTGCTTGAACTCCGGCGACACCGACAGCACGACCTTTTCCAGGCTGTCCCATAACGGGCTGTCTTCGGGCAGGGGGGCTTCCGAATTTACGAGTTTCTCCAGTTCCTTATAGGCTTTTGATGAGGATATTGCCTCCGGCACACTTCTGTCGCGTATGTTTTCCTGGCTCAGCGACAGAAGTTTCTTGGTCAGCTTTTCCCTGAGGGCGCGTGTGGATTCGGGAACGGGGGTGGCGGGATCATTTTTTTTCTGATTGACTCAGCTGTATTCAGGGCGTCGCGCAGATTTGCCTCCAGCTGCAGGTTGCGGTATTTCATATATAGGAGAGCCGCTAAAAATCCTAACGCTATGACGGAGGCTGCAAGCAGGGCTATGAGAAGGTTCCTGTTTCTCCTTTCCGCATCGGCGCGTTTCCGCTCCTGTAGCCTGTAGTTATACATCGACTGCTGCATGAGGGCCTGCTGCTCGCCATGGCCGGTATAGTTTCTCTGCAGGATATCGTTATATTGCAGGATGAGGTCGGTCAGGGAGTCGATTGGAATCCTCCCTCTCAGCTCGGGAGAGAGCATTATTCTGTAGCCGTTGTTGCGGTTGTTGAAGTCGGAGCTTGTGGCCAGCTCACGCGCATACATGTAGGCAGTGTCGAGAATCCCTTTCGCGAGATAGATGTCGCAGGCGTTTGCCAGGGCGAGGTTGCGGAACTCCGGCTCCACCCTGTCCGGCAGCCCACGGATGATTGCCAGTGCCGAGTCGAGCCGGTTCTTATGGAGTTTCACTGCTGCCATGTCGATTCTGATATTCTCCAATAGCCGGTTATCGGTGTATTGGACCCAATCTGCTGCATTCTTCAGGTTCAGTTCCGCATTGTCATAATCCTTGAGATAGATATATGCAGAGCCGAGGAGTTGATAGTCATATATCAGGTTTACCGTGTCGCGTGTGGCATGGTTCGCCTTTATCGCCCTCTCCATATAAGGTATTGCCTCTCCGTAAAGTCGCATGCCGATGAGTAGTCGTCCTGTCTGGCTTGAAAGACGTGATTCCAGTGATCTGTCGGGATAGTTTTCCGGAAGGTGGTAGTGTTTCACTGAGTGTG
>DKYZ01000089.1:0-666 GCA_002493515.1 Porphyromonadaceae bacterium UBA7087
TGTAGTACTCCCGGATTCTAAGACCAGTTGGTAATGAACAAAAAAATCACTAAATTTACCATCGAAATGGGAAAACGCCAACAGAAAAAGTACAACGCGAGCTTCAAGGCACAGGTAGCCTTGGCCGCTATCCAGAATCAGATGACAGTGTCGGAGATTATCGAGAAGTTCGGAGTCTCCAAGACCATCATCTACAAGTGGAAAGAGGAATTCCTCTCCAAGTCAGCTACGGTCTTCGAGAAGAATGAGGAAACAAAGACCGACCAGAGAACCATAGACAATCTACACCGCAAGATTGGAGAGCTGGAGATGGCACTGGATTTTGCAAAGCGGGCATCCAAAGCATTGGGGATAGAGATGCCCGCAGAAAGCTGATATCCCCGGAAAACAAACAAGTCAGTCTCAATCGTCAGCTTGAGATTCCCGGCATAAGCAAAGGCAGCTGCTATCACAAGCCTGTCGGCCCAAGCGACGAGGATCTTGACATATGCGCGAAGATGGACAAGGAGCATTTGGATCATCCTGCAAAAGGCGTCCTTCAGATGAGGGATTATCTTCTCTCGCCCGGGATTCCGATTGGCGTGAAGAGAGTGCGCCGTCTCATGCGAAAGATGGGTATTGAGGCTGTATACGCCAAGCCTAACCTAAGCAGACCCGGAAGAGCCA
>DKYZ01000089.1:986-1521 GCA_002493515.1 Porphyromonadaceae bacterium UBA7087
TAAGTATCTGTTACGCAATATGAAGATAACAAGACGCAATCAGGTGTGGAGCACCGACATCACATATATCCCCATGCGCAAAGGCTTCCTGTACCTCTACGCCATAATGGATGTATACAGCCGATATATCGTCGGGTGGGGACTCTATTCCACACTTGAATCATGTAATGCGATTGAGGTGCTTGAGAATGCGGTAAGTCGTCATGGGGCGCCGGAGATCATCAACTCTGACCAAGGAAGTCAGTATACTTGTTCGGAGTGGATAGAGGCACTGAAAAAGCATGGCGTTCAGATCAGCATGGACGGGCGCGGACGTTGTCGCGACAATGCATGGATAGAACGATTCTGGCGTTCGCTAAAGGAGGAATATGTATATATGAATCCGGAAAATGATGGACCTGCCATGAGAGAGGGTATTCGTGGTTGGATAGAATATTACAACAACGTCAGAGTCCATTCCAAGAACGGTCACAGAATACCGAGAGACGCATATGAATTACCTTCTGCGGCGTAGGCAACGGATTTGGGAAGGGGG
>DKYZ01000089.1:1823-14583 GCA_002493515.1 Porphyromonadaceae bacterium UBA7087
CCCCTTCCCAAATCCGCCGCCTACGCCGAGTGAAGCGAAAAAAATCAGTAAACAAAATCACGCCCAACCCGGTCTGCTAGAGGGGAGTACTTCAGTCTATTGTCGGGCCCGGCATGGCAGACGCCATTCCGAAGCCCCTGTCGGAAGCAAAGTTAATAAAAACTTACGTATTATACAAACGTCATAAGGCGAAAGGCATGAATCAAACCATATCCGAGAGGCAATTGTTATAGAGAATGTAGAAAGCGGAAGACCGCCGACTGCATTCTTATTGATTAAAAAACAGAAATTATGAAAAAAGAGAAATTGCTTGAGGTGCTTGTGCCCGCTGCCGTACATGTCGCCTTTTCCACCGCGCTGATCGTGCTCGCAGCCGAGACGCTGAAGAGACTATGCCACCTTCATAAGGATGTCAAGGAGCTCAAGGAGAGACACGGGATCCTGAACCTCATCGAGGAGAAACTTGAGGAGAGAAAGAAAAAATAGGAAAACCATGGATGCTGACAAGATCAAACGACTCAAAGAGGACCAGGGGACTGTCCTTATGGAGTTCTACGCCTCCTGGTGTCCCCACTGCCAGAGGATGATGCCTGTGGTGGACGATGTCAAGGCCCTTCTCGACGGATCGGCCAACGTATATCAGTTTGACATTGACGACAACCAGGAACTGGCAGAAGAACTCGGCGTGGAGTCAATCCCCACTTTCATCGTTTTCAAGGAGGGGAACGAGATGTGGCGCACTTCAGGCGAGCTCGACGGCAACATACTCGCCCGAAAGGTGGAGGAATACCTCTGAGACCGCACCTCTCCCTGAAATGACAAAAAGACTATAAATCCGATATCTATGGCTGGCACTACAATCTTCTCCGATCTCCTCCGGCTGCTGGAGGTTCCCCATACACCGGGATTCTCCGACTCGCAGTTCCGCGGCATGCCCTTCAAGTCGCTTTTCGGGTTCTCCCGTCTGTTGAGCTCTTACGGAATCAGGAGCACGGGGGAGATTGTGGCCGACAAATCACAGTTGAGCCGCATCCCGACGCCGTTTCTGGCCCAGTCGGGAAGCGGCTTTGTGATTGTCACCGGATTCGGAAAATCCTCTTCCGGCGACAGGACTGTAGACTATCTCTACTACCACCGCCAATATACCGCCACCGAGAAGGATTTTTCAGAGAAATGGACCGGCACCGTACTTCTCGCGTATCCCGGTCCTGACTCACGCGAACCGGACTATGCCATTCACCGGCGCTTCCAGATCGCCGACATCGCGAAAAACTGGATACTGGCACTCTGCACACTCTTCCTCCTCACCTTCGGAGTCATTTATTCCGGGATATACAGGCATCTGTCGACCATATTCCTCTTCCTTCTCACCCTGGCCGGAGTGGTGGTGACATTCATGCTCATCCAGAAATCGGCACGCATAAAGAACCATGCAGCCGACAAGATGTGCGGCATCCTTCAGAAACATGGATGCGACACGGTGCTGGAACAGAAAGCCTCGACATTCTTCGGTCTTTTCGGCTGGAGTGAGGTGGGAATGGCCTATTTCGTAATCACACTGCTCACGATGCTTATATTTCCAAAGGAGATGCATTACCTCGCCCTTATCAACGGCTGCTGCTGCCCGTTCTCCTTCTGGAGCATATGGTATCAGAAATACAGCATAAAGACGTGGTGTACGCTCTGCGTCACCGTGCAGGCGATACTCTGGCTACAGCTGCTTTGCTATATCCTGGGAGGATGGTGGAGCGACATTCTGCCGCTGCGTGTCGACCTCTTCCTGCTCGGCGCGGCCTACGTAGCCACACTGCTGGGCCTGAACAGGCTTATGACGGCTTTCGAGAAAAGCCATCCGCAGAATTAAATCACCACTGCCATGTAATCAAGACAAACCGATATGATGACAATACCGCCCGTAGACCTCCCGGGAGCCAGAAAACTTACCCCTCTCGAGATGAACAAGATAATATTCGAGACCGGGAAACACTCCGACAAGAGCGCCTCTCCCGCCGCCAACGTCAGAACCCCAGCTCACGCACCCTCGCGCTGAGCTCATCGAGCTTGAGCCTGAGATTGGTGATCTCACGCTGCAACCTGTCATGCTCAAGGCTTATCCAGGCATTGTCCGCAAGCCGCGAGCGCATTATGTAGGGATAGGTGACGTTAAGCTCATCAATCTCGGCGCCGACAATCCTCAGCGCGCGCCCGAGGCTCTCCCTTTCCCTTTTCTCACGCTCGGCACACCGTCCGCACGCAAGGCTGTCCTCACGAAGACTGTCGATGACGCTGCGTATTCCCCTTGCGTCCCTGTTGCGGAACGAGCCCTCGACCTTACCGAACAGGCTTTTGGTGACAGGACGCGGATTGCACGCCGAAAATATCATCACGACGGCCCGCTTCAGAAGGTCAAGCATGACGCGCGTGTCTTCCGCCTTATCCACCCCAAGCACATCGGAGACGATATACTCCATGCTCCTGACCTCCATCTTGCGCCGGTAGGGGATGGTGGAGGCCATTGCCTCCTTACGGATGCGCTTCCTGTCATCATCGTCATTGCACGGGCTTCTCTCCGCCAGCCTGATAAGGCTGTGCATCTCCGTGGCCTCCACAGCCAGGGAGAAAAGAGTGAGATTCTCCCCTCCGAACAACGACACATAACGGGCATGCAACTCCGGCCCCTCCACCTCGCGCATATGCTCAAGCGTGACGTAAAGGGTGGCAAAATTCTCACGGAGTGTTGCCAGCGAGACGTCGTGTCGCGAACTGCCTGATATGTCGCCATTACCGGGATTCATAGTTACTCTTAGTATTGCTTTTATCGTTAAACATTAGGCCAAGACCGTGTGGCCGTTATTAAAATAGGATCTATAAATTGCTTAAAACTGCTTTCGGGTGCAAATATAACATATTTTTCATTGTCTGTCAATATTATAACGTTGCAAAACCGAGATAATACAGACGGAAAAAGATGCAATCGTTGCCAGACGGCGCCCCGTCAGCCAAAAAACATATAGGCCACGACCACAGCCGCCACGGCTCCGGTTATGTCGGCCAGCAACGCGTAGCCGGCGGCGTAGCGTGTCCGCGAGACGCCCACCGACCCGAAATAGACCGCCAGGATATAGAAAGTGGTGTCGGTGCTCCCCCTGACGGCAGCCGCAAGACGGCTCACGAAAGCGTCGGCGCCCTCAGCCTTCATCACATCGAGCATCATGGCGCAGGAGCCGCTGCCGCTGAGCGGCTTCATGAGCATCGTCGGGAGCGCCCCGACCCAACGGGTGTCGAAACCTAGCCATGCCACAAGCGACTCCACCCAGCCCGTCAGGGCGTCGAGCGCTCCGGAGGCGCGGAACATTCCTATGGCCACGAGAATCGCCACCAGATACGGTATTATCATCACGGCTGTCTTGAACCCCTCCTTCGCACCCTCGATAAAGGTGTCGTAGACATTGATGCGCCGCCTCACTCCAGCCACGATGAACGAGATTATGACGACAAACAGTATCACATTCGCCCCGAAGGTGGAGTAAAGCTGCACCCTGTCGGCTGGAAGGCTCCGGAAAAAGAGGACCACCGCCGAGACAACCATGCCGATGCCAGCAAGCCATGACCACAGCACCCAGTCCATGCGGATGCGCTGGCGCAGGCAAAGGGCCACAAGGCCGACGAGGGTCGCCACCGATGTGGCTATGAGAATAGGAATGAATACATCCGTAGGGTTTGCCGCGCCTCCCTGCGCCCTGTACATCATGATGCTTATCGGCACCAGACATAAGCCTGAGGAATTGAGCACAAGAAACATTATCATGGCGTCGGTGGCGGTATCTTTCTTCTGATTCAGGCTCTGCATCTCCTGCATCGCCCTGAGCCCCATGGGGGTGGCCGCGTTGTCAAGCCCGAGCATGTTGGCGGAGATATTCATGAAAATCGCTCCCAACGCCGGATGCCCCTTGGGGATGCAGGGAAACAGACGCGAGAAGAAGGGGGATATCAGGCGGCCGAAAAACTCAATCACTCCTCCGCGCTCCCCTATCTTCATTATGCCGAGCCAGAGAGTGAGGACGCCCGTAAGCCCGAGCGAGATCTCGAAGGCGAATGCAGCCTGCTCGAAAGTGCTGTTCATGATCGCCGACCATATCTCCAGGTCGCCCGTGAAGAGCGTCTTCCCCAGGGCCATGAGGAATGCTACAAGGAAAAAGGCGATCCATATCCAGTTGAGCACCATATCAGCAATCTTTCATTTCCGAGGGAGGAAACGAGTCCTCCAGACCATATTCATCACACTCCGACGGACGGTAATGGTGTCCGGCCGGGCATTCGTGGAGGCGGCCGTCGACTATGACATGGCGGTTTGCCATGCCGGAAATCACCGACATCTCGTGGCTCACGAGGATGATGGTCTTGCGCCTGGCCAGGCTCTCCATTATATCATAGATCTGACGCTCGAACATCTTGTCGACGTAAGAGAGGGGCTCGTCGAGCACAAGCACTTCGGGGTCAGACATCAGGGCGCGCCCGAGAAGGACACGCTGGAGCTGTCCGCCTGACAACCCACCTATCTGGCGGCCGGTGTATGAACCTATGCCCATCAGCCTGACCACCTCATCATAACGCGCCCTCTCCATGGCGCTATCTTTGCGGCCGAAAACCCCAAGACCGCCAGAACGCACCACCTCCTCCACGTTTATAGGGAAACGGACGTCGATATTGCTTTTCTGCGGAAGATAGCCTATCGAAAGGCGAGACACCGGCCGTCCATCCGAATAGTAGACAACTTGCCCCGAGACCGGACGCAGAAGCTTGAGCATAATGCGGAGCAGCGTGGTCTTCCCGCCGCCGTTGGGACCGCTCACAGCCAGGAAGTCCCCTTTGTATAGACAAATGGAAGCGTGGGAGAGAACACTCTTGCCGGAGTAGGACATAGAGACATCATCGACGCCTATGATCAGGTTTCTTGCGTTATCCTCTTGAAGGTTCATGGCGGGAATATCAGATATTTCACAATGATTCAGCGATATGGAGCATCTCCGCGGGCCATTGCTCCGTATTGAGCGACACGGCCACGGCAGGTATTCCTACAGCCTCGGCCACGGATTGCGCCTGACCGGGGTTATGCCCCTTCTCATAGAAAAGGACAGAAGCACCGGAGCTGATGGCCGAGGCCACACGCTCTGCATACTGGGCTGGAGAAGCCTCCTTCCCCTCCGTCTCGAGAGCCACCTGGCGCAGGCCGTAGTCGCGGGCGAAATAGCTCAGCGAGGGATGAGGCATCACAAACGCCTTTGACCCCGACGCCCTTACAATGGAGTCAAGCCGGGAATCGAGGGCGGAAAGGACCCGCTGCAGCGAGTCGTTGCGATGGCGGTAGAGAGCCGTCCCCTCCGGATCAATCTCACATAGTTTTCCGGTCATGGCGTCAGCCATAAGCCGCGCATTGCGCACCGAGCCCCAGAGATGGGGGTCGCCATCGTCGCCATGAGAGTCGCCATGTGTGCTTCTATGTGTGCCCGTGATGCGCTCTATCCCTACCGAGACATCGGAGACATCCACATCGGGAAAATTCGCACGCACGCGCTCGAGGGTCTTCTCCTCAAACCCCGGGGTGGAGAGGGTAAAATAACAGCGGCTGTCCTGGAGCGCCATGAGGTCGCCCACTCCGGGATCATAGGTCTCGGGATCGCTCCCTTGCGGAAGGATGGTCTTCACGTCGAAACGGTCGCCGGCAAGCGACTTCAGCAGATATGCCTGGGGAGCGAAGCTGACGGCGAGCGTCTTTTTAGTGGAGGAAGTGCCGGATGAGCACGAAGCGAACAGCGACATGGCCAGAGCCAGCACCGCCACATATGTAAATGTAAAGGCTTTCGATAATCGCATCACCGGAAAGCTCAGAACTTGCGGATACCCATTATCTCACGCACGTCGCGGAGCGTGTCGGCCGCGATGGCTCGTGTGCGCTCGGCGCCCAGACGCACCACCTTCGACAGGTATTCGTCGTTGCTTCGGATGTCGAGAATGCGTTCGCGTATGGGAAGCGTCACCTTGAGAATATCCTCGGCAAGCTGCTTCTTCATGTCGCCGTAGCGGATGGAGCAGTCGGCATATGCCTGGCGGTAGTGGGCCACGACGTCCGGCTCCGAGACGAGGTTCATCAGGGTGAAGAGATTCTCCACGGGCTGGCTCACCGGTGTGTTCGGCACTTTCGGACCCTCGTCGGTGACGGCACGCATCACCTTCTTGCGCAGTGTCTTCTCGTCGTCGATGAGATAGATGCAGTTCCCCTCGCTCTTGCCCATCTTGCCCGAGCCGTCGAGACCGGGAACCTTGAGCGCCTCGCCGGTGAAATTGAAATTTACCGGCTCGCCGAAGTAATCCACTCCGTAGAATGAATTGAAACGGCGTGCGAAACGGCGCGTAAGCTCAAGATGCTGCTCCTGGTCTTTGCCCACGGGGACGAAATCGGCCTTATGGATGAGGATATCCACAGCCATAAGAGTGGGATAAGTGAGGAGGCCGGCGTTCACGCGCTGGTTGGTCTGGTTGCCTATTATCTCCTTCTCGATCTCGTCGCCGTCGCTGTTGATTCCGAGGGCCTTGCGCGCCTTGTCCTTGAAGGAGGCGGTGCGCATCAGCTCCCCTATCCCGACGTGCATGTTCATCAGAAGATACATCTCGGGAATCTCCGGTATGTCGCTCTGCACGTAAATATCGTTTTTCTCCGGGTCAAGACCGGCTGCGAGATATTCGGCGAGGATGTCCTTTACATTCTCGTGGAGCATCTTCGGGTCGGGATGAGTGGTGAGCGCATGCAGGTCTGCCACGAAATAACGGCAGTCATAGTCGTCCTGCATCTTGACAAACTTGCTGAGGGCACCGAAATAGTTGCCGAGATGAAGATTGCCCGTAGCTCGTATGCCACTGAGCACCACTTTCTTTTTATCCTTGTTTTCCTGTTCCATAATCAGAGTCTTGTTTTACTTTGTAAAAAGGGCGCGAAAGGACAGAACGGGAATCACTCCCTGCCGCTCTCACGGATTTCAAAATGCAAAATTACGCAAATTTAATCATTTTCCCTCATTCTTTGTTAAATAAATAAGCGGCATGAAGTAATAAATCTCCGTGCGGCCCCCTGGCTGGCACACATGCCGCCGGGACTGAGAAAAAAGATTAAAATCATGATTTCAAACAAACTGACAAGATATCTGGTTCTGATGATGGTGTCGCTCGCCGCGATAATCTGGGGTGCCACCGAAATCCGGGCGCAGGAGCGCAAGGATGCCGAGGGGATAAAGAACGTGCTTTTCATAGGCGACTCGATGACTGGATGGATGGCCGACCGGCTCAACGCCTACGGTGAGAAAAACGGCTTCAAGGTGTCGTCGGTGGTCTGGGACGGAGCGACAATCGAAAAATGGGCCGACTCCGACAAGATTGAACCGCTGATAGCCGAATACAAGCCCGACGCGGTCTTCGTGTCGCTCGGGATGAACGAGCTTTTCGAGCAGAATCCCGAGAGGCGGCTGAGCGGAGCGGTGGACAAAATCACCAGGTCATTCGGCGACGTGCCGTATCTGTGGATCGGGCCTCCGGACTGGCCGGAGCATGAGAAAGGGAAAAAGCTGACCGACTGGCTCGGCGAACGCCTGGGCGAGGGCCGCTATTTCAACAGTTTCCAGCTGACACTGCCGAGACAGGGCAAGACCAACCCCCATCCCTCGAAGGCGGGCATTGAGAAATGGATGGATGCCGTGGCTGAATGGATACCGGAGCATACCGACCTGCGCTTCAGGACGCTCGATAACCCCGGGCCGGGCAAGATGTCGCGTCCGGAAAAGTTTATCTACAGGAAAATAAACGAGTCGTTGTGACGACTGCAACTGATACATCTAATTATCAAGAATATGGAATTCACAAATCTAAAGATGGAGGATTATCCCTCCTTTCTGAAACTCTACAATGAGTCGTTCCCTCCCGACGAGAGACGTGAGCTGAAAGACGAGGAGCATCTCGCCAACTTCATAAAGATGAAGGGCGGAAAATTCCACGCCTTCGCAGCAAAAGACGGCGACCTCTTCCTGGCGTTCCTGAGCTACTGGACGTTCGAGGGATACACCTACATCGAACACTTCGCCGTAGTGCCCGAGCACAGAGGGAAACGCATCGGCGCCCTGATGCTCAACCACCTCTTCAAGGAGGTGAGCCCCAACGTGCTGATCGAGGTGGAGAAGCCCGAGGGGGAGGAGCAGAAGCGCCGCATAAGGTTTTACGAGCAGAACGGTTTCCGCGTGCGTGAGGAGTTCGACTACACCCAGCCTGCCTATTCGAGCGACAAGAGCCCGGTGGAGATGCTTCTCATGACCCACGGAGACGTGGACCTCCACAACAGGGACTCCATCAGGGAGATGCTGAGGGAAGTCTACAACTGCAATGAGTGACAGCGGAAAAGTGAGTTACGAAAGAAATGGCGTCGGCGCATGGTTAGCGTCGACGCCATCTCTGTCTCTCTATCAGGAGCCGTAATGAGCCGGACGGATTATTGCGGAAGCTCAGGAGCCGCGGGTTCGGCCCCGGCATCCGCTGCGGCCGTCTTGTTGTGCTTCTTAAGCTTTACCTTCATCATGTCGAAGCCCTTTCCGTAGACGCCGTTGGCGGGCGACTGGGCTATGAACGCCGACTCGTCGATGCTCTTGATTATTCGGAATATGGTGACAGCCTCGATCTTGCGACACC
Source organism: Porphyromonadaceae bacterium UBA7087 (assembly GCA_002493515.1). Lineage (GTDB taxonomy): Bacteria > Bacteroidota > Bacteroidia > Bacteroidales > Muribaculaceae > Lepagella. The sequence continues at coordinate 10,551 of DKYZ01000089.1, forward strand.
ATACCAGAAGCATCTTGACCTCATGCTTGCTGTACCAGCCGGTGCCGTCGAGGACGGTGACACCACGGTGGGCCTCCCTGTTTACGGAGTCGGCGATCTCCCTCCATTTATTGCTGAATATCACAAACTGCGTGGCCTGGCGGTTGGTGTTGATGAGCATGTCGGTGATATAGGAATAGATGAAGATGATGACGACACCATAGATTATTCGGGGCACGCAGCTCTGGATTCGCTGCTCCATGTCGCCGTCGAAGGGAAGGAAGAAGGTGAGGCAGACGATAGACATGTCCACGATCATCAGGATGCGGCCTACGCTGACATTCGAGACCTTTGTGATGAGGGCGGCCACGATATCCGAGCCGCCGGACGTGCCGTTGTGGATGTAGATCGTGCCGATGCCGAATCCGCAGAGAATGCCTCCGAGGACGACACTCATCGTGATGTCGGCCACCAAGGGGGGATGAGACGTGAAATACCCCTCGATGAGACCGATGCATATCGAGATGCCGGTGGCACCGAAGATGGTGCGGGAGACAAAGGCCTTGCCGAGGACTTTCCAACCCATGGCGATGAGTATGAGGTTGACACCATACATCGTGACGGCAACGGGGACGAATTTATTCGTGGCGAAATAGACAAGCGTGCCGAGACCGGCCATGCCGCCGATCACAATCGAATGGGGAAGGATGAACGCGGTGAAGCCTATGGCATAAAGCATCAGACCAAATGTAATCATCACATAGTCTTTGACTTCATGCATCAAGCTGTCATACTTTCTTTTTGTCATTGTTTCTGTGGTTTTATCAAGATTCCAAGGTGATTTCGTGTTAGATTGATTTGAGTCTGCAAAATTATATAATTTTTTAAAACTTTACCCTACCGGACGCACTTTTATTGGGAGATTTTATTAATTTTGCCTCGTGAAAGCGCCAGCCGGGACGTAAATCCACGCCCGCACGCCCGCTTTCCTCCATCAGATCATGAAGCAAATCTTTTCAACGAAGGGAATAATACGGTCCCTGATTCTGGCAGTCGCCATGACCCTGGGCAGCAATGTGGCAAATGCCCAGAAAGAGTTTTTCTCCACAGAGCGTCCTGAAAACCTCTTCACGTTCGGAGCGCGCATCGGGGTCAATGCCACCAACATCACCGCGGCCGACAAGGTGTTCAACGTATGGAACAAAAACAGCTTCGGCACTGGCTTCGACGCCGGAATCGTGCTGAGCCTCAACATCCGCGACTACCTGGCGATCCAACCCGGCTTCTTCTTCCAGTCGCGCAGCAGCAACTACTCCTATGCCACCACCTTCACCGGCACAGACTTCGAGCCGGGGGAATATTCCCAGATGGGCCATCTGAGAAACTATTATTTCCACGTGCCGGTGGTGGCGTCGGTGCGCCTCAACGTCTCCGACGACATCCGGTGGAACATAGACCTCGGCCCGGACTTCCAGTTCAAGCTGAAGTCGGACGACGACAAAGTGAAGATCCTGCGCCAGTCTTCGGAACTGGCTGAGCCGCAAACCGAATCGGCCAAAATCGGTTTCTTCGACTTCGGACTGAGGCTGGGGACAGGCCTGACGCTCAAGGAACACTACCACATAGGGGTATCCTACACGGCAGGTCTGCTGAAGGCATGGAAAACGGCAGACATGGGAGGCCACAACAAGGCGTGGTCATTTGTCGTGGGCTACGATTTCTGAATTGCCCCTCGTAATAAAGAGCAACAAGGCCGGGTCTCAGATCCGGCCTGTTATTTTATCCGCCAGGCAGCCCTCTGTGATGTCAAGCCATTCCATGGTGTCGTCTCTTTTGAACCACGTCAGCTGCTTCTTGGCGTATACCCTCGTGTTTTTCTGTATCCGGGCCACAGCCTCGTCGAAACCCATGCTGCCGTCGATATAGGCGAACATCTCCTTGAGGCCGACGGTGTTGAGCGAGTTGAGATGGCGCATGGGCCAGACCCTTCGGGCTTCCTCCAGGAGGCCATCCGCCACCATTCTCTCCACTCTGCTGTTGATGCGGCTGAAAAGCACCTCCCTCGGGGCGCTGAGGCCGAATTTCAATATGCGGAAATCACGCTTGCGGCGCTCCCCGGTGAGCAGGCTCGAATATGGACGGCCCGAGGCCAGGCTGACCTCCACAGCGTGAAACACGCGCTTGATGTTCCTGAGGTCGATTCTTCCGTATGACACCGGATCGAGCTCGCGGAGACGCCGCCACAGCCATTCGTCGCCGGAGGCCATGTAGTCGGTCATGAGGGCTGTCCTTACCTCCGGAGGGACTGTGGGAATCTCGTCGATGCCGTTGCATAGAGCATCGACATACATCATCGACCCTCCGCAGACCACACATACCCCGTCGCGGGCCATAAGACGGCGGCCTAAATCCAGGGCGTCATGCTCGAACTGCGAGGCACTGTAATAGGCGTCGAGGGGAAGCATGTCGATAAGATGATGCCTCACCGCCCTGCGTTCCTCATCGGTAGGCATTGCAGTCACTATGGGAATGCCATGATATATCTGGCGGCTGTCGGCCGAGATAATCTCCGCCGACAGCCGCCGGGCTACGTCGACAGCCAGGGCCGACTTCCCGGAGGCAGTCGGCCCTGTTATAACTATCATCAGACCTGGTTTAGCCATACGTACTGACTGAAGCAGAGTCACTCGGCCACGAGGCGGCAGATATTGGCAACCACCTGGGCGGCCTTCTCCATGGAGGGGATGGCCACGAACTCATAGCGGCCGTGGAAGTTCTCGCCTCCGGCGAAGATGTTGGGGCAGGGAAGCCCCTTGAAGGAGAGCTGCGCGCCGTCCGTGCCGCCACGTATGGGCTGCACCTTCGGCTCTATGCCAGCCTCGCGCATGGCCTTCTCGGCAACGGTGATTATGTGCATCACAGGCTCGATCTTCTCGCGCATGTTGTAATACTGGTCTTTGATCTCCACTGTGGCGCAGCCGGGGAACTCCATGTTGGTCTTGCGGACAAGATGCTCTATCTCCCTCTTGCGGCTCTCGAAGCGCGCGCGATCGTGGTCGCGGATGATATAGCTGAGCACTGTCTGCTCCACGCTTCCCTCGATGCCCACGAGATGGTAGAAGCCCTCGTATCCCTCCGTGTGCTCGGGGGTCTCCCATCTGGGAAGCATCTCGATAAACTGGCTTGCCACGCGGATGGAATTGATCATCTTGTGTTTCGCGCTTCCGGGATGCACGTTGCGTCCCTTGATTGTGATCTTGGCGGAGGCCGCATTGAAGTTCTCATACTCAAGCTCGCCGATCGCGCCGCCGTCCATGGTGTAGGCGAACTCGGCGCCGAAGCGCTCCACATCGAATTTATGCGCGCCAAGTCCTATCTCCTCGTCGGGATTGAAAGCTATGCGGATCTTGCCGTGTTTGATCTCGGGATGCTGCTGAAGATAAGCCACGGCGGTAACGATCTCGGCGATGCCGGCCTTGTCGTCTGCGCCCAGGAGTGTGGTTCCGTCGGTGACGATGATGTCCTGGCCTATATAGTTGAGAAGCTCGGGAAACTCAGCCGGGGAGAGGACAATGCCCTTGTCGGCGTTGAGGGTTATGTCGGAGCCGTCGTATGCCTTGACAATGCGCGGATTGACGTGCTTGCCGCTCATGTCGGGGGCCGTGTCGAGATGGGCGATGAATCCCACCACGGGCACATCCCGGTCGGTATTTGAAGGCAGAGTGGCCATCAGATAGCCGTTCTCATCGAGGCTTATCTCCTCAAGCCCCATGCTCTCAAGCTGCTCCTTGAGATATTTGGCGAATACCATCTGGCCGGGCGTCGAGGGGGTCATGTTGGTCTGCTCGTCGCTCTGGGTGTCGAACTTCACGTATTCCAGGAATCTGTCTGTTACAGTCATCGGATATATGTTTTTATGGTTGTTTAGAATTGTCTTTAAGGCCGTCCCGCTACGCATTAACGGAGTATGCCACCGCAAAATTAAGCATTTAATTTAATTAATCGGATATTTTTGACTAATTTTGCAATAGAAGTTGTTTCTACTTTTGTGAAT
>DKYZ01000076.1 GCA_002493515.1 Porphyromonadaceae bacterium UBA7087
AGCCATTGACTCCACATGGCAAACTTAAATGGGTAAAAGAAAAGCGGGAGCCCAATACCATGCTCATTCCGCTCCTCGTGGCCCTGAGATTGCCATTGCAACTGAACGAGCAATGGTAGAAGGACCCCGCGAAGTATGTATATGCATAATATCCTACTTGCGATATCTCTACCGCAAGCAGGATGTACATAAACGTACCCATGGGGCATCTACTATTGCTTCATTCTTGGTTGCAAATTCAAAATTTCTCAGGTTTCGAAGAGCCAAGAAGAAAGCGCGGTAAACGCCTTTCGTATACAAGCAAACCACCCAATGCCCGGTGTTGACCCTCCTCTGAGGCACCACGCATCGCGGGGTTCTGGTTGCAAAGTTAATGATTTTTACTGAATTATCAATAGAGTATACTGAGAAACATCAGACTATTTCCTCTGTAACTCCCTGCCTTACATTGGTCCTTAGTATAAACATAATATATATGTGCATTTTGTGGCTATATCTTACAGCTCTGCCATGAGTCAGGAAAACAAGGCGGCAAAGGCGCCTGACAGTTGACTTCGTGGCGCTTTCGCGCCGAGAACAGAAGAACGATGTCCCCGGGGCGGTGGACGTTTCCGACCTCGTGCCGATGCGTTCTTCTGTTCCAATGAACGAAGCGAATGATTGCCATTCTTCCGTTCAATCGATTAAGACGGAAGACAATGAAAAGTTCTAACCGATTCCGCGTCAAGCCGCAGGCGTGTTCTTACCCGTTCTGCGTCTTCTATCCCTTAGGCGGCGATGCCGACTGGCATTGATCTGGGGCGGCTTCGTCGCCTTTTCGATAATCCTTGCTGGATTTCTTCAGAAATACATTGAGACTGATTCGTAACGGGCAACCTTCATGCCACCATGAGCAGGGAAATAAAGAGGGGTATCAAAGCGGTAAGAGCTGCCGGATTATGGCTGTTGTCATCAAGGAAAGCATTAATCAGAATGTTCTTGAAGTGATTGGCCATCGTCGGGTCTTTAAGCATGATAAAGAGCTCGCCGGGTATTGTAGCCCCGGCAAAACTCTTTTTCAGAGCCGCCATTGAATAATCCTTCTTCTCCTCATATTCCGGCAGCCTAACCAATGTCCAGAAAGGGGATGACGACATATGGTAGAACGGATAGTTCAAGCTGCATTGAAAACGGCTTGATTGTGAGACATATCTGTTCCATACACTTCTGAAGGTATTCTCCAGAGTTCTGTCGATTGGTATGAAGGGACGCTCAATGTGGCCGGATTGAATTAGCTCAATCACGGAAATCAAGAGAATTGCCTTATGTGGAGCGATCTTGCCATGATGACGGTTGACATTAAGCGTCTGAAACAAAAGTTCGTATTCCGATTTATCCATACTTTACCAAAACGACTATGTTGCGGCTCAGGAGGGGTAGTTGAGGTTGCATTCGCCGGGGGACGAGAGAATCTCGTCGAGATAACGGCGCGCGGCTTCGCGGGCAGCCGGAAGATCCATGTAGGAGTAATTGCCGCAGTCGCGGGGCATCGCGCCGGGCACCTCCCCTTCGTAGCCAGCCACAAACTCCATCGTCTCCCTCATGAGCTCTATTATGTCGGCGCTCCTGTAGTCACCCTGGAGCAGCAGATAGTTGCCGGTGCAGCATCCCATCGGTCCCCAGTAGATCACCTTCGGGGCCCACTGCGGATGATTGCGCAGGAACGTGGCTGCAAGATGCTCCATGGCATGGAGGGCACGCGGATCAAGGGCCGGCTCCCTGTTCGGACGCGTCATGCGTATGTCGAACGTGGTTATGACATCTCCTGAGGCGGTGACATCCTTGCGCGATACAAATATACCCGGCTCCAGCCGGCAATGGTCAATCGTAAAACTCGGTATCTTCTCCATAACAGTAATTTTTTTACAAAAATACAAAAAACCGGGCGCATCCACAATAGGACGCGCCCGGCGAGATAAATAACTATATTCTCTACCTTATTTTCCTGCAGTGATGAAAATCGAGATACCGCCATCGGGACGAACGTCGATCTCCAGAGTGGTTCCGGCACCAAGACGGATCTGTGAACCTACTTTCTCGCGCTTCGGATTGGGAAGTGTGGCATGGCTTGCCGTACCGCCCTCCACGGGAGAAATCACACGGTTGACATCCACGGGATGTACCGGGGGAACAGCGGCAGCCTCTGCCTTCGGAGCAGCGGGCTTGGCGGCAGGAGCCGGAGCGGGCTTGGGAGCCGCAGCCGGTTTCGGAGCCGGAGCGGCAGCCTTCGCAGCAGCTACGCCAAACTCGATGATGGGCTGGTCGGTAGACATCACATCGCCATCCTCGATGAGCACACGGCGAACTACGCCGGCACGGTCGCTCACGAGATTGTTCTCCATCTTCATGGCCTCGTATACGAGCAGAGTGTCGCCGGGCTTAACAGCGTCACCGGGCTTAACCTTGACCTCCATAACTGTGCCACCCATGGGAGCGAGCATCACATCCACGCCACCCTCTTCAGCGGGAGCCTCAGCCTTGGGAGCGGGAGCACCCTCTGCCACGAACTCGATCAGAGGCTGGTCGGTAGCCATCACATCCCCCTCGTTCACGAGCACCTGCTTAACGACACCGCCTACAGTGCAGGCCAGGTCGTTCTCCATCTTCATGGCCTCGTATACGAGCACCGTATCGCCGGGCTTGACAGTATCGCCGGGCTTAACGCGGATCTCCATGACAGTGCCGCCCATCGGAGCGTTGAACACCGGACCACATACATTGGCGGCGGAAGCTGCCTGCGGAGCAGCTGCGGCAGCCTTCGGAGCGGCAGCCTGGTTCTTCTCATACTCAGCCTTGCGCTTGTTGGTCAGGAACGTCTTTGCAACAGCGGGAAGAAGCTCGAGAAGCAGGAACTCCTCCTCGTTCTGGGCAAGCTTGACGCCACCGAACTTGTCGAGCTCGGGATTGGCCGGAGTCTTGTAGGAGCTTACATCGTAAGGTTTCTCCTCGGCGCTGCCTGTGATGAACTCACGGAACTTCGGATCAACAGCGACAGGAGTCTTGCCGTACTCACCCTTTACAAGAGCGATAAACTGGTTGTTCTTGTTCGTATAGTCAGCGTTACCCTTGCGGCGGTCAACGGCGAGAGCCACAGCCTGTGAACCCACAATCTGGCTCGTAGGAGTCACCAGAGGCACCAGACCGGCGTCACGGCGCACCTTCGGGATAAGAGCCATTGCATCCTCAAGCACGTCCTCGGCACCGAGGGAGCGCAGGTTGGCAACCATGTTGGAGTACATACCACCGGGCACCTCAGCGTTCTTCACCAGCTCATTGGGCTTGGGAAGACCGAAATAGGCCTCGATCTTATGGCAAGCGTCGAGAAGCTCCTCCTCCTTGCAAGCCTTCGCAGCCTCAATGGCGCGGTCGAACTCGGCGTCGATCTCCTTCGGCATATCCCTGAGGGCCTCGTCGAAATCCTTCGGCCATTTGTCTTTGTTGAGGTCGAACTCGGCAAGAGCCTTGCGGGCCTCGCGGAGCTCGTGGCGAATCTTGGCAACAGCCTCCATGTCGGCCTCCACCTCCACGCCGAGACGGTCGCAGAATATCTTCACAAGCTCGATGGAGGGAGCGGCAGAGCCGCCGCCGAACCACCATATGTTGGTGTCAACGATATCGACACCCTGTATAATCGAGGTCAGCACGGATGCAAGACCGTAGCCGGGGGTGCAGTGGGTGTGGAAATCCACGGGCACCTTTACGGCAGCCTTCAGTTTGGGCATCAGAGAGAATATGCGCGACGGGCTTACGAGACCGGCCATATCCTTGAGAGTGATCATCTGGGCTCCGAGGGCCTCCATCTCCTTGGCCTTGTTTACGAAATAATCGTCGGTGAAGATCTTCTCCTCCTCAGGAGTTCCCTTGGGGTCTACCGTATAGCAGACAGCTGTGTCGGATATACCTCCGAGATCATTGATCATCTTGATCGAGCCCTTGATGTTGTCGATATCATTGAGGGCGTCAAAAATCCTCATCACGTTAAGGCCGTTCTTGATTGCCTCGCTGTAGAAGCCCTCAAGCACCGAGTCGGGATAAGGCACGTAACCGAAGAGGTTGCGTCCGCGAGACAGAGCCGACAGCAGTGAAATCCCCTTCATGGCCTTGCTGCACTCACGCAGACGGTCCCAGGGGCTCTCGCCCAGGTAACGCATCACGGAGTCAGGCACGGCTCCTCCCCATACCTCCATGATGTAGAACTTGGCATCACGGTAAAGAGGGAGCAACTTGTCGACGTTCTCTTGCTTCATGCGCGTGGCAAACAGAGACTGCTGGCCGTCGCGAAGAGTCAGATCTCTGATTTTCAATTTCTTACCCATTACGAAAAAAGGTTTGTGTTGTTATGTTTGTATTAGATTATCTATTTCGGGAGCGAGCCCTTCGGCAGGGCGTCGTCTTCAACGCCCAAATTTAGGAATAAAAATCGGATTGCGGAAATATTTCCGCAATTTTTGTAATATAGACGATGTTTTTTTATTTTGCAGAAGGCGGGAAAGCCTCAGAGAAGCTTTCCCGCCTTGCATATTTCCTTACGCTCTGCCGGCTTCGCGGCGCTTTTCCTATATCATCATGATGCCCATATAGACGATATGCGCCACTATGGCGGCGACGATACCACCCACGGTGTGGGCGAGAATGGCCTTGGGCGTCAGCTGACGGTAGCCGAGAGAGTCGAGCATCGCGGTGTGGGTGCTCAGATATCCGCTCCAGCACATTCCGATGGCGGTGAAGACCGCTATGGCGTTGCCGTCGATCCAGCCCTGCGCCATGAAGTTGGGCACAAGACCCAGGGCGGCGCCGACTGCTCCGAGAGCGGTGATCGGGAAGGCCACAAGATGGGGGTCATGGAAACCGAACAGGAACTCGAACACGATGTTTATCTTCGAGGCAAGCCACGGCAGCAGAGCCACGCCCTCGTAGGCGGCGCCCGTATATTCGCCACCCTGGCCAGGACCGAACGTGAGCACCATCACAAGCGTGGAGATGATGAGCACGCCCGGAATAATGGCGATTCCTACATCAACACCGGTCCTTCCGCCGTCAAGCAACGAGTTGAGCACCCTGATGAACAGCGATTTCTCCCTCTTCTCCTCCTCCTTGGCTATGGCGGCCTTCTCAGCCACCACATTCTCCTCGCGATAGGCAGGATAATTCTTTATCACGAAATACTGCATCAGGCGCGTGGACACGATGCAGCCGCAAAACGCTCCGAAGAAACCTACCAGCGGCTGCCAGAAGAAGCCCTGGCCTACCATGAACACCATCACCAGAAGACCCATGCCGAAGGCTGTGCCGAAATTGGTGAGGGAGATGAACTGGAATTTCTTGAAATAGGAGCTGAACCTCTTGTCGGACGCCAGGGAGATTATCGCAGGATTGTCGCTCAGGAAGGTCATCACCGCCCCCAGGGAGGCCACACCGGGAAGATTGAAGAGAGGCTTCATCAGCGGACGCAGTATTTTCTCAAGAAGGCTGACCACCCCGAACTCCACGAAAATGCGTCCTATGGCTCCGGTGAGCACGCAGATGCCCATCAGATAGAACACTGTGTTGAGAAGAAGGTCGTGGGCCGTGTGCATGAGGGTGTTGAGCATATTGGCCATGCCCATCACCTGGCCCAGATAATAGAATATGCCGAAGACCACCGCCAGGCATATCACTCCCTGGAAACGGGAGAGGACCGACTTCTTTTTCTCCGTTCCAGCCGCCGTCTGCTCTACAGAAGCGGCCGTTTCCTCAAGTTGCATATTTTCCATCGTGAATTATTTTAATAGTTTAAAACCAGGTTTACTTTCTCGCAATGTTGAGCAGATTCATATCCCATGTCAGGCCGGCCGATACGAAAAGCGTCTTGTTCTGCATCACGTCAGCCTCGTTGGCATTGTGCCCCCAGGAATAGTAGCAGTTGGCGTGAACCCTCAGAGTGTGACGGCCCTTTCGCAGAGGATAGAACTCCACCCCGGCGCCGGCCATGGTAAGCTCCGTGCCGTCAAGCACCGTATAATCCTTTGACGTGCCCGAACGGTTGACGTCATAAGTCATCTTCGCGTGAACACGCCAGCGGTCGTTGGGCACATAAGACACCTCGCCTATCACGGAGCAATCCTTGAACATGAAAGTCTGCCCGGAGGCGGCACGGTTCATGAAATCAAGCTCCACGCTAACCTTTCCGAAATTGAATTTGTTGCCCAATGCCAGGTAGTTGATATATTTTCCCTTGTCATACTCTATAAGGTTGGCCGAATAGAGGGCACTGAAGATTCCGTGGCTGCCGCTCCACAACAGGTTGTAGGCATACATGTTGCGGTTGGAAGATGTGAAAAACGGACTCTGGACCACCTGCGCCGTCAGCGCGTCGCTGTCAGAGAAATGGTATCCGGCGGAGATTCCCAGGTCATAGCAGGGAATGTTGTTCCAAAACACCGAACATCCGTAGAGGTCGATGGGGGCACGGTCGTATTCCCAACCGCCGATCGCCACTACCTCCTTTCCGGCCTGGAGATTCCATTTCCCGACGCGCCAGTTGAGGTAGACCCAGTCGGTGGCGTCGAAAAACGACTGGTCGGAATGAGCCTTGTTGAGACGCTGACGCCAGGAATATGTAAGGCCCGGTACGATTCGGCCGTCGGCGCGTATCACGAGATAGCGGGCCTTGAAGCCGGTGTTGGAGTCGTCGGTATGGCCGTCGTAGTTAGCCAGCTGCCAGTCTACCCTCGCCTCGATGTCGAGACTGAGGATATCCTGCACGTCGCTGTCGCCCCCGTCGGCCTGGGCCGGAACGCTCCAGGCCAGCAATGCCGCGGCAAAAGGCGCGATGATTTTGTGTTTCATGTAGATGGTAAGGTTGTTAATGGTTTTAAGGTCTATGAGCGGAAGAAGCGTCGGCTGACGCTTCCTCTCAGCGTTTCATTCCGGGCATTCCCGGCATTCCGCCCCTCCCCTTCATCTGCTTCATGAGCTTCATGGGGTTCTTCATATTGGTGGCCATGCGCATCATCTTGCGGGTCTCCTCAAACTGCTTCAGGAGCCTGTTGACATCCTGCAGCGTCGAGCCCGACCCTTTGGCAATGCGCTGGCGGCGGCTTGTGTTGATTATCTCAGGATTATGACGCTCGTCGGGGGTCATGGAGTTGATTATCGCCTCGATTCCCTTGAAGGCGTCGTTGTCTATGTCAATGTCCTTTATCGCCTTCCCCACGCCCGGAATCATGGAGGCAAGCCCCTTGAGGTCGCCCATCTTCTTGATCTGCTGGATCTGGTGCATGAAGTCCTCGAAGTCGAACTTATTCTTTCTGATTTTCTCCTGAAGCCGCTCCGCCTCTTTCTGGTCATAGACCTCCTGGGCGCGCTTGGCGAGCTCCACTATGTCGCCCATGCCGAGGATACGGCTGGCCATTCCCTCGGGATTGAACTCCTGGATATCCTCCAGCTTCTCGCCGGTGCCGACGAATTTGATCGGCTTCTCCACCACGCTGCGTATCGACAGGGCGGCTCCGCCACGCGTGTCGCCGTCAAGCTTTGTCAGCACCACTCCGTCGAAGTCCAGGCGGTCGTTGAAGGCCTTTGCCGTGTTCACAGCGTCCTGACCCGTCATAGCGTCGACCACGAAGAGTGTCTCCTGGGGCTTTATGGCATTCTTTATGGCCTCGATTTCGTCCATCATGGCCTCGTCGACCGCAAGGCGACCGGCGGTATCGACAATCACAAGGTCATAGCGGCCCTTGGCCTGGGCTATGGCGTTGCGGGCAATCTCTACCGGATTCCTGTTGCCTTCCTCCGTATAGACCGGCACACCGACCTGCTCTCCCACCACCTTCAGCTGCTCGATGGCGGCCGGACGGTAGACGTCGCCGGCCACAAGCAGGGGGCGTCTGCCTTTCGACTTCAGCCTGCGCGCCAGCTTACCCGAGAAAGTGGTTTTTCCGGAGCCCTGCAGGCCCGACATCAGAATCACCGTCGGATTGCCCGAGAGATTGAGCGGAGCCTCGGCCCCTCCCATGAGCTGGGTGAGCTCGTCGTGAACAATCTTCACCATCAGCTCCTTGGGCTTCAGGGAGTTGATCACGTTCTGCCCGAGAGCCTTGCTCTTCACAGTGTCGGTGAATGTCTTTGCCACTTTATAATTGACGTCGGCGTCGAGCAGCGCCCGGCGCACGTCTTTCATTGTCTCGGCTATGTTTATCTCGGTGATGCGGCCCTCTCCCTTCAGAATCTTGAAGGAACGCTCGAGCCGGTCGGAAAGGGTGTTGAACATTATTATCTGGAGATTATTTTTTTCTTAGTTGATTACGTTACAGGCTGTTGGTGGCCGTATCGGGGAAAATCACCACCGGTTTGTGTGTCTCCGCCTCCTCGGGAGTCATCAGGGCATATGTCATTATTATGACTATGTCGCCGGGCTGTGCCTTGCGTGCCGCCGCTCCGTTCAGACATATCACGCCGCTCCCCTCCGGGCCGGCAATGACATAGGTGTCGAAACGCTCGCCGTTGTTGTTATTGACTATCCAGACCCTCTGCCCCTCGAGTATCCCCGAGGCGCGGAGCAAGGCTGAGTCGATGGTTATGCTGCCTATATAGTTCAGATTCGCCTCGGTGACGGTCACCCGGTGAATCTTCGACTTCATCATTTCAATCAACATATGGAAATCTTTCAGTTATTAGGAGTTCTGTAAGCTATATTGTCGATCAGGCGCACTTTGCCGCAGTAGACCGTGATGCATCCCACGACCCACGGGGATTCCTCCCAGTTGTCGACAGCCTCGAGAGTGCGGGCGTCGACAATCTCGAAATATTCCACCTCAAGGCCATCGTGGGAATTGATGCGTCCCGTGACGTAATCGCGGGTCTCCTCCACGGTGTGGGTCCGGCTGAACGGCACGCTGTCACGCAGCGTCCTGTAGATTTCCGGAGCAAGCGCGCGCTGCGCGCTGTCGAGAAGGGCATTGCGGCTTGACAGGGCGAGGCCGTCGCTGTCCCTGACGATGGGACATGCCACTATGTCGACGTCTATTCCCTCGCTCCTGACCATATTGCGTATCACGGCAATCTGCTGGAAATCCTTCTCGCCGAAATATGCGCGGTCGGGACGCACAAGATTGAACAGACGGCTCACCACCTGCGCCACTCCCTGGAAATGTCCGGGGCGGTGGATGCCCTCCATCACCTCGGCGGCGCGGCCGAGGTCAAACACATGCTCGGCGGCGCGGGCCGCGCCGTCGGGATAGACCTCCTCCACAGAGGGTGCGAACACGGCCGCCGCGCCGGCCTCGGCAAGCAGACGGAAATCGCGCTCCTCCTCACGGGGATAGGTGGCGAGGTCGTCGGGATTATTGAATTGCGTCGGATTCACAAATAGACTGACGATGGCAGCGCCGTTCTCCTCTACGGCCCTCTTCACCAGAGAGAGATGGCCTTTGTGGAGAGCGCCCATCGTGGGCACGAGCCCTATGGATGCATTCTGCTGTCTGCGCTCCCCGACATAATCGAGCAGCTCGCTGACTTTTCTGATTATCAACATATCGTTACGGAGAGGATAATGAATAAAAATGCCTCAGACCGCATTTCGGCCTGTTTCGGGTGCAAAATTAATGAAAAGTTGAGAAACCTCCCACTTTCATATTAAAGAATTTTAAAATTAAGGCCGCGGCAACCCCAAAACGCTCATATATGAGAATAAATTATTAACTTTGCACAAAATATGTGAAGCCGCAGCCTCCGGGACCCTTCTGCACTCCCAAGAGCAGGCATCGAGCAGATTAGACTATGACAAACAACCGCATACTTTACGTTTCCCAGGAGATAGCCCCTTATCTCCCCTCTTCGCCCATGGCGGACCTGGGCCGCAACCTTGCCCAGGACATGCACGCGAGGGGCTGGGAGGTTAGAACCTTCATGCCCAACTACGGCTCCGTCAACGAGCGCCGCAACCAGCTCCACGAGGTGATTCGTCTCAGCGGGCTCGGTATCATCATCGATGACAACGACCATCCCCTCATAATTAAGGTGGCTTCGATGCTGCCCACCCGAATTCAGGTCTATTTCGTAGACAACGACGACTTTTTCCAGAAATCGGACGACGACGAGGACGCCGTGGGGTCAAACCGAGGCGACAACGACGAACGCGCGATTTTTTTCGCCCGCGGCACAGCCGAGACGGTTAAGAAACTGCGCTGGGAGCCTAAGGTGGTGCACTGCACCGGATGGATAACGGCGATGATTCCTATCTACCTGAGACGTATATTCAACGACGACCCGGCTTTCAAGACCACAAAAATCGTATATTCCATGATGCCGGGAGATATCACAGGCGGCGTCGACGAGCGTTTCATGGCCAAGCTTGAGGCCGACGGACTGCATAACAAGGACCTCAAGAAATTCGCCGGAATGGCCAACGACACATCCCTGCTCCACAAGATAGGAATGGAATATGCCAACGGCATTGTCTTCCATGATCCGGAGCCTCCGCAGGCGCTTCTGGAGTTCGCGCATCAGACCGGTAAACCGATTCTCCTGGCCGCCGACCTCGAAAAAGGGGCCGAGGCACTTGAGGAGTTCTACAAAACACTCCGTTGACAATGAAGGCATCAAGATATTTTCCGATTCTCGCCATCGGCTCGCTATGCGGCGCCGCAACCTCATGCAATGAGGATGTGAGCGACATAGGCTCATCCATAGTCTCGGGAGAGGTGAACATCATAGCAGACTCCACGCTATTCGACCTCAAGGCCCGTTCGGTGGAGACGCCTCCATTCGACTCAAGGTCAACTTTCAATCTGCTGGGACGCCTTTATTCGCCGGAATACGGCGACCTCAGGTGCTCTTTCGTAGGTCAGCTCATGTGCGCGTATCCTTTCCCGGTGGCAGACTCCATAGCCTCGTCACGCGTGGACTCCGTGGTGATGATGGTGTCGGTGCCCAGAGGCTATCTCACGGGCGACTCCCTCGCGCCGCAGCAGCTCACGGTCTATCCGCTGACCAAACAGCTTCCCGCAGACATAGCCAACAACTTCGACCCCCAGGGATACTATGACCCGTCGAGGATTCTCGGACGGCGTTCATACACACTCTCCGAAATCTCATCGTCCGACTCGGTATTCGCAAAATCGAAATACGTCCACATAAAAGTCAACCTGCCGCGTGAGTTCGGCGTTAAGACTTTCGACGACTACCGCTCGAATCCGGAGATCTTCCAGTGGCCGCAGTCGTTCGCGAAATATTTCCCCGGCATCTATGTGGAGCCATCCTTCGGACGCGGCTGCGTGGCAAGCGTGGCCGGAGTCAATGTCTTTACATATTACCACCATTACGAGCTGCGTGAGGTGAAGGAAGACTCGGTCAAGGTCACAAAGCAGGTGACTGTCAAGGATTCCGTGGACCTTTTCGCTCTCGCTCCGGAAGCTCTCAACAGCAACAACATCTCCTACTCCGTGGCTGAAAGCCTCCGTCAGAAAGTGGCGGCCGGAGAGATAATAGCTACCACCCCCGGTGGCTACGCCGTGGAGGTGACATTCCCTGTGAGGGAAATCATTAAGAAATATAAGGAGAAAGAGGGGGAGCTGAAGGTGATAAGCGACCTGACGTTCGCCCTGCCGGCCACAACCGTGCCCAACGACTACGATATCCCGGTGTGTCCGCAGATGCTCCTTATAAAGAAGAGCGAGATGGACTCATTCTTCGCCGAAAACAAGCTGCCCGACAGCAAGACATCTTTCTGGGCGAATTACGACTCCACCAAGGGACGCTACAATTTCTCATCCATGAGGAAGTATATAATCGACCTTCTCGACAAGACCGACCTCACGGAAGAAGACGAGGCGTTCATGCTCGTCCCGGTCCTTGTGACCACGGAAGAGGTGAAAAACGAATACACAGGGCAGCTCACCACCTACGTCATAGGCTGCGAGCATTATCTCGCACGCCCGACGATGACGAAATTCTTCACCGACAGAGCGCAGATCAACTTCACGTTCTCCGAACAGATAATCGATTGAAAATGTCAGGAGCCGCACTCTTATTCGTTTCGCTGATAAATCTCATCACAGGAGCCGACAGCGTCGGCTCCGCCCCCAAGGCGGAGCTTCTCTTCGTCGGCGACGCCATGCAGCATCAGGCGCAGCTTGACCGCGCCAGAGAGCTTGCCGGGGGCAAAGGATATGACTACGACGGCTGCTTCACATTCATAGCCCCGACAGTGACCGAAGCAGACTACGCCGTATGCAATCTGGAAGTGCCCCTCGGTGGAGGCCCGGATTACACGGGCTATCCCTGCTTCTCGGCCCCCGACAGCTACGCGGAGGCACTTCGCGACGCCGGATTCGACATGATGCTCACTGCCAACAACCATTGTCTCGACCGCCGCGACAAGGCCATGCGACGCACTCTTACCGCTCTCGACTCGCTCGGCATCGACCACATAGGGACATACCGTGACGCAGCGCAGAGGCGTGAGCTCGTGCCGTTCATCAAGGATATAAACGGATTTAAAATAGGATTCCTGAATTATACTTACGGCACCAACGGCATTGAACCGCGCGAGGGAGCCGAGGTGTCGCTCATCGACCGCGACAGAATGGCGGAGGAGATACGCCTTACCCGCGAGGCCGGAGCCGAAATAGTGGTTGTGGCCATCCACTGGGGAGTGGAATATGTTCTGATAGAGAACCAGAACCAGCGCAATCTCGCTGATTTTCTCGTAGACCAGGGCGTCGACCTTATCATCGGCGGCCATCCCCACGTGATACAGCCCATGAAAATCGTGAGAAACGAAAAAGAGGGAAAGGATGTGCTTGTGGTCTATTCGCTGGGTAATTTCATATCCAACATGAAGACCGTAGACACGCGCGGCGGGGCTCTTGTCAGAGCTACCATCACCCGCGATTCCGAAGGGAAAGCACGTTTCTCGGGAGCAAATTACGATACTTTCTTTTCAGCCAAGCCCGAGGGCCGCGGCTCTAACTTCACTGTAATACCGTCATGGATGCCGGAAAAAATCCCGCCCGGACAGCACTCTCACTGGAACCTTTTCAACTCTTCCGCCCAGCGGATTTTCGATTCCAAAAACGAGGGTGTAGAGCGCCTTCACAAATGATTTGATGTTCATATTGAATTTTCGTTAAGTTTTTTTTATTTTTTTATTCGCATAAGTATAACGCGTCCCTTGCGGAAATGGTTGAATCCGGCGAACGTAAATTCCGTTTTTAAATCTGCCGGCAGGCCGGGAACAATGCGGATAACCCCCATATCTACTCAAAATATCAGACTATAAAGAGATGATCCAAGTCAACAACTTAGGAATGCAGTTTGGAAAGCGAGTGCTTTTCCAGGACGTCAACCTGACGTTTACCCACGGCAACTGCTATGGCATCATAGGCGCCAACGGCGCCGGAAAATCGACACTTATGAAGATTCTGTCGGGCGAGCTCAGCCCGACACAAGGCAGCGTCACCTTCGGACCCGGGGAAAGGCTCTCCGTGTTGAGCCAGGACCACTTCGAGTTTGACGAATGCACGGTCATCGAGACTGTGCTGCGCGGCCACACCGTGCTTTGGGACATCATGCAGGAGAAAGACGCCATTTATGCCAAGGAGGATTTCACCGACGCCGACGGCCTCCGCGCCGCCGAACTCGAGGAGAAATTCGCAGAGCTCGAGGGATGGAACGCCGAAAGCGACGCCGCAGCCCTTCTCTCGGGACTTGGAATAAAGGAAGACCGCCACTATATGCTCATGAAAGACATGAGCGCCAACGAGAAGGTAAGGGTGCTTCTCGCCAAAGCCCTTTTCGGCAATCCCGACAACCTTCTGCTTGACGAGCCGACCAACGACCTGGACCTCGAGACAGTGGCATGGCTGGAAAACTATCTCGCCAATTTCGAGAACACCGTGCTTGTGGTAAGCCACGACCGCCATTTCCTCGACGCCGTCAGCACCCATACCCTCGACATCGACTATAACAAGATATCGCTCTTTGCCGGAAACTACAGCTTCTGGTACCAGTCGTCGCAGCTCGCCCTGCGCCAGCAGCAGGCCGCCAACAAAAAGGCCGAGGAGAAGAGGAAGGAGCTCCTGGAGTTCATACAGCGTTTCAGCGCCAACGTAGCCAAGAGCAAGCAGACCACGAGCCGCAAGAAGATGCTCGAGAAGCTGAACGTAGAGGAGATAAAGCCTTCGTCGCGACGCTATCCCGGCATAATCTTCACTCCGGAAAGGGAAGTGGGCAACAAGATCGTGGAGGTCAAGGGGCTTAAGGCAAGTGTCGACGGGGAGGTGCTTTTCAACGATGTCAATTTCCAGATAGAGAAAGGCGACAAGGTGGCATTCCTCAGCCGCGACCCGCGGGCCATGACCGCCCTCTTTGAGATCATCATGGGCAACCGCAAGGCCGACGCCGGGGAATACGCCTGGGGACAGACCATCACCACAGCATACCTGCCGCTCGACAACAGCCGCTTCTTCGAGACAGACCTTAATCTTGTAGACTGGCTTTGCCAATGGAGCAACGACTCGTCGGAGATTTATCTGAAGGGTTTTCTCGGAAAGATGCTTTTCAGCGGCGAGGAGGTTCTGAAAAAGGCGAGTGTGCTGTCCGGAGGCGAGAAGATACGCTGCATGATAGCGCGCATGATGCTGGCCAACGCCAACACGATGGTGCTTGACTCCCCTACCAACCATCTTGACCTGGAGTCGATCCAGGCGTTCAACAACACCCTGCAGAATTTCAAGGGCGTGATCCTGATGTCGAGTCATGACCATGAGTTCATCCAGACTGTCTGCAACCGTATCATCGAGCTCACCCCCAACGGCACTATCGACAAGCTGATGGACTACGATGACTATATCACCGACGAAAAGGTGGCCGCCGTCCGCGCGAGACTGTACGGGGACTGATCAGCCGGCCAGCAATAAAACAATATAAAACACTCAACATTCCAAAAATCAACAGTTATGGTAAAACATATCGTGATGTTCAAACTCAAAGGGGAGCCCGAGGAGCGGCTGAGAGCCGCCGAGGCTTTCCGCGACGCCTTGATGGCCCTTCCCTCACAGATCGACGTCCTTGAGAGCATGGAAGTGGGAATCAACGAGAATCCTGCCGAAAGCTGGGATCTCGTGCTCACCGCCACAGTGCCCGAAATGAAAGACGTGGCCACATACGCCACACATCCCGCCCATGTGGCGGCAGCCGCCCTCATTGCCGACTGCAAGGAGAGCCGCGGCTGCGTCGACTACGTGTGCTGATAATATCAATATGCCGGCTTTCCCGGAAGCCGGTTGTCAATGTCCAAGCCAAAACGAGCCCGATCGTCGCGATCGGGCTCATTTTTTCCATTAAAACAGGAATAAGGACTGGCTTAAAACTGATTAAAACCACTGTTACAAACATTTCATGCCGTTGTCTCTCAACATGGATTGTCAAATCCTGCTTCTGAGCTCAAAAAAACCGAACATCCAACGGCACTCAATTCTTATGACCATGCAAATGTATAGATAAAACTCGACATATCCAAATATCTATATCATATTTTCGCCTTTTTATTTCAATTTTTTCATAAAACACCTTTTTCACCCATCAGCATTCATTTTCGACAAATGTTAATCAACGCACATTTCTGACACTCTTTTACATCCTCCAGCATTGCAAATGGCTCGTCGGGATTGAAAATCGAATCCACCATCTCCATAAGCCCGCTGTCAAATTGCTTTTCGTATTCAGCATAGTCGTCCACCTTCTTTCCCCCTATGACAGGCACATTCCTCGTGGCCGATGAAATCTTCGCGATATGGTAGATCTCCATCCCTATATATTCGGGAGCAGATCCGCCCCAGTCGAGGTGACGCAAAAGCCATGCGTAGAAAAACAGCTGGAAAACCGTCTTCCGGGCATAGCTGCCGTCAAACAGCTCGGAGAAATCCTCAAGCTCCATATGGATGGAGCCCGTCTTGTAATCCACCACTCTCATCACCTCGTGCCCGTCGACCGACACGCTGTCGAGGCGGTCGATCTTGCAGACATAATTCACCCCTGTCCCATCGCCCTTGGCGAGATTCATCGTCTCCGATATCTCCACTCCATAAAGCCTGAACGGAACAATCGCAAGGTCTTTTCTCAATACCCCCTCCACCTGGCCGAGCATATTGCCCGCAACAATACGGGCCACACCCTCCAAAGGAGTGTCGAGCGCCTCCTCCCTGCGCCGGCAATAGACGGCGTTGACGATTCTCGTCATTCTCCTCCACAATTCCGAATGTCCCTCCTCCGACAAGAACCGCCCTATCATCTCGGCGGTGACAACCACAGGGGATGCCAGCATACGCCCCTGCTGCTCGGGCGGAAGATAGAGGTCCTGCAGCATGCGGTGGACTATCT
Source organism: Porphyromonadaceae bacterium UBA7087 (assembly GCA_002493515.1). GTDB lineage: Bacteria > Bacteroidota > Bacteroidia > Bacteroidales > Muribaculaceae > Lepagella. Next base: position 16,402 of record DKYZ01000076.1, read on the forward strand.
CACCCTGCATTATGGCGTCGATATATTCCGACGGCTCCGGGTCTGTGTTGACCCCCATTACCGTCTCATAGAAAAAACGGGCCTGACACTGACGGTATCTGTCAAGCGTCGATGCCGACAGCGCTTTCCCCGAGCCGGCACACAGATATGCGCCGAGACGCTCCATTATATCCGGGGTCTTCACGATATCGGCATGTCGCCACTCGTTCTTGCGCAGTGGAAACCTCCAGGTCTCCTCATGAAGTTTTCCGGCCGCGAAAAGATGCCTCAGCTGATGGATATAGCGCGAGACGTCGCCCGCACGCATTCCCGACGACGAGCGCGCGTCATACAGCAGCCTTACCTCCTTCGCCCGGCTTATCAGCCTGTAGAAATAATAGGAAAAAAGGCTCTCGGCATAATTTGAGGGGGGAAGGCCATATCCTCTCCTGAGCGAGTCGGGGATAAAGGTGCGTCCACGCACACGCATGGGCATTATCCTCTCGTTCATCGACGGGATGATGACGCAGTCGAAATCAAGGGCTCTCGTCTCAAGGGTTCCCATCACCTGCAGGCCGCTCAACGGCTCCCCCTCAAACTGCACCTTCTCCGCCGCGAGCAGGCGGTCGACGAGCGCGAACATAGTCTGGCCCGTGATAGGCACATTGTAGGATGCCACAACGTCAGAAAGACGCCTCACCGCGTCGCGGTAAAGGGCCACATGCTCCCTCTCAAGCTTTGTCTTGAGCATCGGAGAGGCCGAGTTGCCCATACGCAGATATATCTCTCCGAGAAGCTCATCCACCGCTCCGAGCACATCCCCGCCTTGCGCTCCAACGGCGAGCGGACGAAGCAGAGGCGCGAAATCGGGAGACACCCTCTCGACCTCGGTCAGCGATATGTCTACGAGATTATAGCTGTCGATATAGCTCGACAGCATGTCGATTGCATCCTTGCCGACGTATGCCACCGCCACGGGATGAGCCATGAGCGCCTTCAATGGACGCCGGTAGAATGTGACGCCGCCCCGGCGCTTTCTCGCCGACGCCGCCCCGAGACGCATCAGACGCATGAACGACGATATGGCCGTAAGCTTCATCGAATACCCCATGGTGAGGTTGATTTCCGGTATATCTGACGGAATACTATAGAGCAAAGGCATCAGAAGAGACTCGTCGGGAAGCACCACCGCCACTCTCGCATCCTTGAAATCGCTCCCCGGCAGCCGGGAACGCATGTCGGAAAGAATCCTTCCCGTAATCTTGGCCTGGGCGGAATTTGAAGGCGATGCACCGACAGAAATGTATTCCGGCATTTCGGCGGTGTCGCTCAGGCTTATATAAGGGTGTGTCCATTCAGGCGAGGGAAAAGCCTTTCGGTTCGCCTTAAGGAATTTGGATGCCGAGTTCGAGCCGGAGGCAAACACCGGGCCTGTGCCGTCCCATAGGAAATCAATGAAATCCCCGTCATAATCCTCATAGGGCTCAAACTTCCTCATCTCCCGGAAAATGGCAGCCTCCACTCCCGAAAGGGCGTTGAATCCCACCGCCACCACCTTGCGCCATGGCAACGACCCGCGTCCTCCCTGACGAAGCGCCTCAAGCGCGGCCCTGTAGTTGCCGCCGGTGGTGGACAGTCCATGCTCCCGAAGGCGGTCGGTCAGGGCCTCATATAGCGGCCCCATCATCTGCCAGAGGTATATGAATCTCTTCTTGAGCGCAGACTCGCAGTCAGGCTCGTGGAATTTTTTCCAGAATCCCGCCACGGCATCGGTCGACTCGTCGCGTCCGAAATACTCACGCATGATACGCTTCTGATCCTCGGTAAGGAAGTCGGAGCTTATCTCGCGATAATCCTTCACATTTGTGAATATCTCGCCGGCATTGGCGAGATAGAGGTCAATCTCGCTGAAATCACTGAGGATGACCTCACCCCACGATATGAACTTCTCGAATTCCTCCCCGTGGGCGCGGCTTTCGGAAGAATTCTCTCCCCGTAGTGTCCTGTAGCAGTCATAAAGGAGGAAGATGCCGTTGAGACGGTCGGTCACTACCAGCCCCGACACAAGCGAGGTGAAATCGGCGATGGGCATAACGTCGGGAGCCACCACCGGACGCCCCGACGGCAGCACCTCCTTCAGATGTTTCAGAAAAAAGGTTCCCGACCTCTTGTTCGGAAAAAGGAAAAGAATCCGCGACAGGTCGTCATATCTCTCGGAATATGCCCTGGCCACTGATTTTAGGAATGGTATCATGCTCTATAGAAAATGTGTTTTCAAGGCCCTGCTAACGGCTGACTTTCGTCAATAACTCATTTTAGGGGCCGTTCTTATTGCAAAATTAATAATAAAAAGCTACATTTGCATCATCATTTGGACTTTGCCACCGGCATCTTCCAGAATAGAGCTGCAAATGAGGTTTTCCGAAATAGCTGGTCATAAAGAGATTATAGCCGCACTCCGCGATATGGCAGACAGCGGCCGTGTGCCCCATGCCCTTATGCTTGGCGGAATGCCGGGCATAGGCAAGATGAGGCTTGCACGTGCCTTCGCCCAGTATCTCCACTGCCAGGCCCGTGTCGACGGCGACTCGTGCGGGCGGTGTCCATCGTGCATACAGCATCAGACCCTCAACAACCCCGACCTCCATTTCGCATATCCCATCGTGAAAATCGACTCCAAGCCCACGCTCTGCTCCGACTGGGCCCCGCAATGGCGCGAGATGCTCGAGCAATGGAGCTACATGCCGCCGGAGAGATGGAACGAGCTCATGAACGTAGGGGCCTCGCAGCCACGCATTTTTGTAACAGAGAGCGAGGAGATCATCAACAGGGCAACCCTGTCGGCATATAAGGAAAAACTGAAGATTTTCATCATATGGCTGCCGGAGCTGATGCAGAACGAGACCGCCAACAAGCTGCTTAAGATAATCGAGGAGCCGTTTTCCGACACGGTGTTCATTCTTGTCAGCAACAACGATGCGGCAGTGCTTCCCACCATAAGCTCGCGCACACGGCGTCTCAACATGCTTCCCTTGCCGGAAGACGAGATAGCCTCATGGCTGTGCGAGCAAAGGGGACTCGACAGCCGGGAGGCCCTGGCCACGGCCCGACGCGCGGGCGGAAGCATCAGCAAAGCTGACCAGATTGCCTGCCATCCCGATGAGCTGAAGGAATTCGCCGAGATTTTCCAGAACCTTATGCGTGCCGCCTACGGAGCCAGGATGCAGATGCTCAAGAAAATCTCTGAAACCACCGCGGCATTCGGACGCAGAAAGCTCATAAGGTTTCTCGAATACTGCAACTCGCAGGTCAGGGAGAATTTCATCTACAACCTGCGTATGCCGCAGCTCATGCAGCTCTCCCCGGACGAGGAGGCGTTCAGCCAGCGCTTCGCCCCGTTCATCCACGCCGGAAACGTGGAGGAAATGACCGAGGCGTTCAGCGTGGCCTCCCGCGACGTGGAGCGCAACTGCAACGCCAAGATCGTGATGTTCGACGTAGCCATGATTCTGGCCACTCTGATACGCCGTCCCCACTCACGCCCCTCTTCCGGGGCCAGGTAAGTGAAAGTCAAATCTTAAAGATAAATCTATACCGCTTTTTTATATAAGCAAACCTTGTTATCAACATTCAAAAAGTTATGAAACCCACATTGTTTATTCTTGCTGCCGGAATGGGCAGCCGCTACGGCGGCCTGAAGCAGCTTGACGGCCTCGGCCCCAGCGGCGAGACTATCATGGATTACTCAGTCTATGACGCCCTGCGTGCCGGATTCGGTAAAATCGTTTTCGTCATCCGTAAAGATTTCGAGCAGGAGTTCCGCGAGAAAATCATCTCCAAATACGAGGGACACGTTCCCGTGGAGGTCGTTTTCCAGGATATAAAGAAGATTCCCGAAGGATTTTCCGTGAATCCCGACAGAAGCAAACCCTGGGGCACCAACCACGCCGTGCTCATGGGCAAGGACGTGATCAAGGAGCCGTTCGGAGTCATCAACGCCGATGACTATTACGGAGCCGAGAGCTTCCGGATTCTCGGCGACTTCCTGCGCTCTGTGGAGGGCAAGAAGAACTGCTACTGCATGATCGGCTTCAACATAGAGAACACACTCAGCGAGAACGGCGGTGTGAGCCGCGGTCTCTGTGAGGTAGACGCCAACGGCAATCTCACCGGCGTCACCGAATGCCACGGAATAGAGCGCAAGGAGGGCAGGCTCATCCAGGTTGTCGAGGGTAAGGAGATGCCTTTCCCCGAAGACGCCAATGTCTCCATGAATATGTGGGGATTCACTCCCGACTATTTCGACTACTCCGAGAAGGCTTTCGTGAAATTCCTCGAGGCCAACCACAACGAGCTCAAGGCCGAGTTCTACATCCCGACCGTTGTCAACGACCTTATCCAGAACGGACAGATTGAGCTCAAGGTGATCGAGACCCCCTCGAAATGGTTTGGCGTGACCTATGCCGCCGACCGCCCAGCAACAGTCGCACAGTTCAAGAAACTTGTGGACGAAGGCACATACCCTACCCCTCTTTTCAAATAAAAAACATGAACGAGAAAATTCTTGTCACTGGAGGCACCGGCTATATCGGCAGCCACACCACTGTCGAGCTTCAGAAAGCCGGCTACGAGGTAGTGATCATCGACAACCTCTCCAACTCCAATATCGAGGTGCTTGACGGCATCGAGAAGATAACCGGCATACGCCCTGTCTTTGTAAAGGGCGACTGCACCGACATCGAGACGCTGCGCAAGCTTTTCCGCGAGAATCCCGGCATCAAGGGCATCATCAATTTCGCGGCATCCAAGGCTGTAGGCGAGTCGGTACAGAAACCGCTTCTCTATTACCGCAACAACCTCAACACTCTCATCAATCTGCTCGAATGCATGCCGGAATACGGTGTGAAGGGAATAGTGTTCTCCTCATCCTGCACGGTCTACGGCGAGCCTGACGTCAATCCCATCGACGAGACAGCCCCCATCAAGCCCGCCACATCCCCTTACGGCAACACAAAGCAGATATCCGAGGAGATAATCACCGACTACATCCGCAGCGGCGCCCCCATAAAGAGCATCCTGCTGAGATATTTCAACCCCATCGGCGCCCATCCCTCGGCATGCATAGGCGAGCTTCCCCTGGGCGTGCCCCAGAATCTCGTGCCTTATCTGACCCAGACGGCAGCCGGCATCCGCAAGGAGCTCACCGTCTTCGGCGATGATTATAACACTCCCGACGGCTCATGCATACGCGACTACATCGACGTGGTAGACCTTGCCAAGGCCCACGTAATCGCCATGCGCAGAATGCTTGACGGCGAGGATACCGATTCCATCGAGATCTTCAACCTCGGCACGGGCCGCGGCCTGTCGGTGCTTGAGCTCATCAATTCGTTCGAGCGAGCCACGGGCGTGAAAGTGCCCCATAAGATCGGCCCGCGCCGCGAGGGCGACATCGAGCAGATATGGGCCGACCCGAAAAAGGCCAACGAAGTGCTCGGATGGACTGCGGAGGTGCCTGTCGACGACACGATGCGCAACGCCTGGGCATGGCAGTGCAAGGTCTGCGGAAAATAATCATACAATCTGTATTCACACACTCAGCGGAGGGGGGTCCCAGAGACCTCCCTTCCCTTTTTTAGGGGCCAGGATACGTCTTTATCACTTTTTTTAATTAAATTTGCACTTTCATACGTCTCTGTTAAAAACTGTTGACGCTCGGATTTGTTTCTATTTTGTCTTCGCGCCAGCTCGGCCAGACACAGAAACTGCGGTTTCCGCATGAATATCTAAGACATACAAGATCACTTGTTATGAAACGACATTATACGAAATACGCCGCTCCTCTCGCAGCCCTCGCCCTTACCGGCTGTATAGACGACGGCTATGACCTCTCCAATATCGACACGTCTTCGGAATTGACTTTCAAAGACCTCATCCTCCCTGTCAATATCGACGACGTGGAGCTTAGCGACGTCGTCGACCTCAATGACAATTCAAAAATAAAGGTGATGGAAATAGACGGGAAAAAGGCATACGTCATCACCGACAAGGGTGCCTTATCGTCAGACCCTATAAAGGTGGACCGTTTCTCCTCAAAGGGAGCCGCGACCGACTGGGATCAGGTACGTTTCTCGTCGGCGTCAGGCAGCGGCAAACTGGAATATCCTGTCTCGCAGACCCTCTCCTTCTCGTTCGGCAATATAGACAAAGCGATTGTCTCAGCAGAGACAGTCGACTGCGAGCCCGCATCTCTCGACATAATAATCGACGCCTCGGCAAGCGGGGTTCCGGAAGGGACCACAATGAGAGGCATATCCATGATAGTGACTCCGGGACTGTCGATCACATCGATGCCCGAGGGATGCGCATACGACCCTGATTACGGCATAATGATGGTGGACCAGGCCAGCTTCGGCTCCGACGGCAGGATTATAATCCCCTTGCATTTCAACGCCGTGAATCTCGTAAAGGCTACAGCCAGATTCGACGACTCATCCCGGACAATAACCGTGAACTCAAAAATCTGGCTCAACGAGGCGACAGTCCTGGCTGCCGACGGCTCCGAATTGCCGTCTGAGATCAATGCCGCCATGAAGACGGATATTTCCGACATCAATGTCACCGCATTCTCCGGCGAGCTTAATTACCCCCTGCAGGGACACGGGCTGGATATTCCTCCTATAAATCTCGATTATTTCCCCTATTTCTTCTCAGAGCCGGGAACCGACCTGAAACTCGTCAACCCGCAGCTTTACATGAGCCTGGACAATCCGCTCTGGCAGTCATATGCCACCATTGAATCCGGGGTGGAGATGGTGGCCAACCGATATGACGGCACGACAGCCACGTATTCAGCCGAAGATATGTTAAGCGTCGGAAACGCTCTTCAGGATGAGAGACAGAATTTTGTTCTCTCGCCGAAGGAGCCCAAGGGGGCAGACGTGCCTGAAGACTACAGGCGCATGCTCCAGCACGTGCAGTTCACGTCGCTGCAAGACGTGCTCAGCGGAGGAAGAGTGCCTTATTCCATCGACGTCAGGCTGAAAGACCCACGTGCCTTCCAGCGGTCGGTAAGCGGATTCAGCCTCGGCACCGTCTATAAGGGAATAGAGGGCACGTATGAGTTTTTCGCCCCGATGACTCTGAAAAACGGGGAAGACGGCAGCCAGATAATCTACCATACCCACCGCACGGGATGGAAGAGCGATATTGCCAAGTTTACAATCGACTCGCTCAAGATCGAGGCCGACGTCTACAGCACCATTCCGCTCGGCGGATACCTCATAGCCACTCCTGTGGATTCCGAGGGAAAATTGATGGACGTAAACCTGGAGGGGGCGCAGGTGGATGCCAAGGCGTTCGACCAGCACGTCACAGTGACGGCCTCCGGGGTGATAACGGATCTCAACGGCATCGATTTCATAGCCATAATCCGTCCGGGAAACCGGGAGGAGACCCTGGGACCCGACCAGAAGATAGAACTGAAGAATATCAGGATCAAAGCCAACGGCAAGTATGCCACAGACTTATAATCTCACTATCATGAACCAGATCGGCAAATATATACTGGCGGCATCGGCATTGGCAATATCCACCTCCGCCCTCTCCCAGAACACATATTCGGGCTATTTCCTCGACGACTACAACTACAGGTTCGAGATGAATCCGGCTTTCGGCAACTCCCGGAATATGGTTTCCTTCCCTGCTCTGGGCAATGTGAACCTCGCGATGCGGGGCAACCTCAACATGAGCGACGTCCTCTACAAACGCGACGGAAAGACGGTGCTCTTCACCAACGCCGCCGTCTCCGCCACTGAGGTGATGAGGAAGATTTCCGAAATCAACCGCGTCGGGGCGGCTCCCAAGATTGACCTGCTCGCAGGCGGGTTCTCGATGTGGGACGGCTACAACACAGTGGCAATCTCGCTGCGCGGCGATATGGAGGCAAAGGTGCCTCGCGATTTCTTCGCCCTCGCGAAAGAGGGCATCACCAACCGCACCTATGACATCCACGACATGCAGGGATATGCGGAGGCTTATGCCCAGATAGCGTTCAACCATTCAAGAGAAATATGGGAGGTGCCCGGCCTGCGTGTGGGAGCCGCGCTTAAATTCCTCATAGGCCTGGGCAACATCGACATCAGGCTCGACGAGGCTCGCCTCGACCTCGGCACCGACTCCTGGCGCGCACGCTCCAACGGAAATGTCTATGCCTCTGTCAAGGGTTTCTCTTTCAAGCATGACACCTACAGCCCCGTCGACGGAACGCCCTATGAATACGTCTCGGGCGGAGACTTCGACGATTTCTCTACCCCCAACGGATTCGGACTCGGTCTCGACCTCGGGGCTGAGTACGTATGGAACGATTTCAGACTATCGGCCGCCGTGCTCGACCTCGGATTCATAAGATGGGGCCAGACGCAATGGGCATCAACCGACGGAACCCGCGAGTTTGACACCGACGCGTATATCTTCAACATGGACAATGATGCCTCCAACTCGCTCAATAAGGAGTTCGACCGTCTTTGCGACGGGGCTGCGAAACTGTATCAGATGAAGGAGATGACTCCTCTCTCCTCGCGCACACATGCTCTCGGCGCCACCCTGAATTTCGGAATCGACTACACTCTCCCCGCCTACCGTGACCTTCATTTCGGCTTGCTGAGCAGCACGCGCATCAACGGCCCCTATACCTGGACACAGGCCAGACTATCGGCCAATATAAAGGCCTTCGATGTGCTTTCCGCAGGAGCCAACGTTGTGGTGGGCTCCTATATGATCGGTTTCGGCTGGATTCTCAATCTGAACGTGCCGTATTTCAATCTGTTCGTAGGAATGGACCACACGATGGGGAAATTCAGCAAACAGATGATTCCCGTCACCTCAAACGCTGAGTTCAACTTCGGCATCAACTTCCCGTTCTGATGCTCTCTCCTCTTTCCTCTCTTCTCGCGCTCTCCTGTTAGGAAGAGCGGAATCCCCGGCTTGCCTCCCGGCTTGTGTATTATCGAATCTTTATGAACTAACCATATTATCTATGAAACAAAATCCATTCTTTGCAGGGCTCCCCTTGGCGGCGCTCCTGCTTACAGGCTGTATCGACAACAAATACGACCTGGATGACCTCGACACGACCACTGAGATCAAGGTCAACAACCTTGTCCTCCCGGTCAATTTCGATGTCGTGACCCTCAGCGACATTATCACCATCGATGAGGACTCCAAAATCAAGGAGATTGAGATCGACGGAAGGAAAGTATACGCCGTCACAGAGACAGGCGACTTCCATTCCGACCCCATCGACGTCCCCGGATTCACGGCTCCCGCGCCTTCCGTGCCCAAAGGGGAGGCGACATTCGCTCTTCCCGACGTGAACGGCGTTGCCTCCCGTCGCGCCCCGAGAGACGCGACACGCTACAACATCCTGTCGTTCACACCGCAGAATGTCAACTTCAAGGCAGAGGGAGTCGACGGCTCCATACTCGACATTGAAGCCATCGGATGCGAGCCGCTCCAGATCTCGCTCGCCTTCCGTGCAGACGGTGTGGCCGACATTCTCGACCTCAGTCTTGAGAATCTCAGATTCAGCTTCCTCAAGGGGCTGACAATCCGGAATCTGCCCTCCGGATGCTCTTACGACGCCGCATCAGGCATCCTGGAGGTCACGGAGATAGATTGCGGCTCCGACGGAGTTGGAACAATCGCATTCATGGTCGACGCCATCGACCTTCATGCCGGGGGCGCTTCCTACGACTATGCCGCCCACAGACTCGACTATGACTCCGAAATCAATATCACGGAAGGGTATCTCGCAGCCTCGCTCAAATCGTCGCAGGCCGCCACAGAGCTTCCCGCCAACATCGGACTGTCGGTTGAGACATCGGTCGAGGCCCTGAAAGCCACCACATTCACGGGATCGCTCAACTACCGTCTTGACGGAAACGGTCTCAACATCTCCCCCGTAGACCTCAGCGACCTTCCCGACTTCCTGGCGCAGGAGGAGACAAACCTCCGTCTTGCAAATCCCCAGATCTATCTCCAGGTGAACAATCCTCTTGGTGAGGACCTTCTTAAATGCCAGACTGGCATGACTCTTACGGCTGTGAGAGGCGATGACCGCAAGTCGTACTCCCTTGACAACAACGGTGTGGTAGAGATAGGCTACGACAAGGCCGCAGGGCCTTACAATTTCGTGCTCTCCCCGTCGATGCCCTCCTCTCCCTCGGCCGACTTTGCCCAGGGACTGGAGCACGTGGCATTCGCAGGTCTTTCCGACGTGCTCAGCGGCAATGGCCTGCCTAAGTCAATCGACATCGACCTCGATGACCCGCAGGTGCCCGCTCAGAGGGTAGTTGACTTCCGTCTTGACTCAAGTCTGCCCGGCATAGAGGGCAAGTATGAGTTTCTCGCTCCCCTCGCGCTCAAAGGAGGCGACAACGGCAGCGTCATCGTATACCGCGACCGCAAGGACGGCTGGGGCGACGAGGATGTCGAGAAGATCACCATCGAGGTGCTTGAGATCGAGGCTGACGTGACAAGCACGATTCCCCTGAAGGCCGTACTGACAGCGACACCGATCGACGTTGACGGCAACCTTATGAATGTCAACGTCGAGGGAGGAGTGATCGAGGCCAACGCACAGAACCAGCACATAGTGCTCCGCACCACAGGCGTGGTGAAACGTCTTGACGGAATCTCGTTCGAGGCCGTCGTGCGTCCCGCCGACGGCGACCAGGCCATAGGCCCCGACCAGACCATCGAGCTCCGCAACGTCAAGGCCAGAGTGACTGGAAACTATACCACCGACTTCTAATCTGAACATACATGAAACCATTTAATAAATTCATCATATCAGCCGCCGCTCTCCTTGCCGCGGCTCCCGCTCTGGCCCAGAACACCTATTCGGGCTATTTCCTCGACAACTACAACTATCGCTATGAGATGAACCCGGCCTTCGGAAACTCCAAGAACATGGTCTCCTTCCCGGTGTTGGGCAACTTCAACCTCGCCATGCGCGGCAACCTGCATCTCAGCGACGTGATCTACAACATCAACGGCAAATCGGTGCTTTTCACCAATCCCGGCATATCCGCCTCGGAGGTGATGGGCAAAATCAGCAATAAAAACCGTCTCGGCGTGTCGCCCAAGATCGACATTCTCGCAGTAGGCTTCAAGGCCCTCGGCGGCTACAATACTGTCACTCTCTCCGCCCGCGCCGATGTGGAGGCAAGCATTCCGAAAGCCTTCTTCTCCATAGCCAAGGAGGGAATCACAAACGCTACCTACGACATCAAGGACATGACAGGCTATGCCGAGGCCTACGCCCAGCTCGCCCTCAACCATTCGCGAGACATTGACGCCGTGCCGGGACTTCGTGTCGGAGCCGCAGTAAAGGTTCTGATAGGGGCAGGGAACATCGACTTCCGCTTCAACCGCGCGGAGCTTGAGCTTGGCACAGACGCCTGGCGCGCCCGAACCAACGGCGACATATACGCATCTATCAAAGGTTTCAAGTTCGATACCGATACCTACGAGCCGAAATATGAGCCGGCCGACGGACAGCCGCTGGCTCCATATGACTATGTGTCGGGCGGAAATCTCGATGATTTCTCCGCGCCCAACGGTTTCGGACTCGGTTTCGACCTCGGCGCTGAGTATGAATGGAACGATTTCCGTTTCTCCGCCGCCGTCCTCGACCTCGGATTCATGAACTGGGGAACCACCCAGTGGGCCTCCACCGACGGCACCCGTGAGTTCACTACCGATGCCTATATCTTCAACGCAAACGGCGATGCCGTGAACTCCTTCGACAATGAGTTCAAGAATCTTCAGGACGGTATCTCGCGCCTCTATCAGCTCAAGGAGATGGGCGAGATGAGCTCACGTACCAAGGCTCTCGGTGCCACACTCAACTTCGGTATAGACTACACTTTCCCGCTATACCGCAATCTTCATTTCGGCCTGCTCAGCAGCACGCGCATCAACGGCCCCTACACCTGGACCCAGGCGCGTCTGTCGGCAAATATCGCCCCGGTGAAGATATTCTCCGCCGACGCCAACATCAAGGTCGGCACTTATGGAGTTGGATTCGGATGGCTGCTCAACCTCAACGCCCCCTACTTCAATCTGTTCCTCGGAATGGACCACACTGTGGGCAAGCTCAGCAAGCAGCTCATACCCGTCAACTCCAACGCGGAGTTCAACATAGGTATCAACTTCCCGTTCTGAACCACATATAGCAAATCATAAGACAAGTATGTATCAAAAGGGGGAGACGACCTCTGTCCGAGTGTCGCCTCCCCCTCATTTTCCAACAACCCTTCACCACAATGACCATATTTACCCGCATCGCGCTCCTTGTCGCCTTCTTACTCCCCCTGTCGCTTTTGAGCTGCCGAAACGGCGACGGCTCGAATATCACCGGTAAGCCCGGCGATCTGCCGGATGAGGTCGTATCCCTTTCTGTGGAGAATCCCCGTCAGGCTCTTGCCCTTATAGACTCGGCCGAGAGCGGACAGCTAATGACTCCCTTTGAGTGTGAATACCTGCGATGCGTCACATACCACAACGGACTCTCGCAATACCGGATGGCAATCCTTCATGGAACGAAAGCTTACGAGATGCCGGAGGCACGCGACAATGCCGACAATTTTCTTGCCCTGGTGGAGATGCTCGCCGATGAGTATCTGTCCATGGGAGACCATTCCGAAAGCACAAGACTGTGTGCGGAGGGTCTTGAACTGGCAAAAGACAGTCTTCTGATAAAACGCGAGGCGAATCTTCACGTCACAATGGGGCTGAACCTGCTTGACATGAACCAGGACGACGAGGCTTTCAGACATTTTTCCGAAGCCGAGAAGGCGTCAAGGCAACTGGCCGCAGACTCCGATGGGTATGAGGATTCCGACAATTACCTGTACACACTCGGCGTTCTGGCAAATGCGCTGAGCGACAAGGGTAAAACCGACCGGGCGATAGAATTGACACCAGGTTATCTAAAGGCCGCCGAGAGGCTTGACAGCATGAAGGGCTCACCCCGGGGACTGGCCGACATGAGGCTGGCAGAAGGATATGCGTTCATGGCATATCTTAACATGAGGGCCGGCAATAAGGAGGAAGCCGAAAAAGCATATGCAAAATATCTCGCGACAGCCTACAGCTCAGATCCCGAGGGGGAGAGGCTCCGGATTCCCTATCTGCTCGAAAAATCCGACTTTGGCAAAGCCCTTGAATATCTCGCGAAAGAGAGGTCGTTCTGGAAGGAGAGCGCCGACACTCTCAGCGCGGAATATGCCGACAGCCATCTTGCGGCGGAACTCCGCGCATATGAGGGACTCGGAGACCTGAAATCAGCAAACCGGACACTGAAATCGATAATCGGCATAAAAGACACACTGAAGCGGCGTGACATCGATGAAAACGCGCTTCGTTACGCACATATGTACAAGTCTTTTGAGCAGGCCGCCGAATTAAAGCGCCAGTCTCTCTCCATAACATACAGAAACATAGTGATTATCCTGGGTCTGTCGCTTTTGATATGCGCCGTGATATTCATATACAGGATAATGGCCTTCAACCGCAGCATCTGCCTCAAGAACAAAGCCATGGCCCGCACCATCGACAGCATGATAGGGCTGAAGGAGGAGATATACGAAAAGGATGAGCAGATACTGGGACTTCGTGACAGGATAAATGAATTGACCCGCTGCGATACGGAGAAAGAAGCAATCGCCACTGTCATTCCGGATTCTGTAAAACCGGAGTCAAAACCTGACGACGACATCCCGACGGGCACCCCCTCCGGGCTCACCGAACGCGACGAGAAGATGTTCCGGCGCCTCAATCATGAGATTCTCAACCGCAAACTCTTTCTTGACGCCGGCATTACAAAAAAAGAGCTGACACGGATGTTCAACATTCCGGTCAACAAATTCCCCCTCCTGTTCAGAGAGTATGCGGGACGCAGCTTTTCACAGTATATGCAGGACTGCCGTCTGGACTACGCCGCGTCGCTGATAAAAAAGCATCCGGAATGGAGCCTTGACCACATCGCGATGGAGTCCGGCATGTCGAAGTCGGCTTTCTACGATAGCTTCAAAAAGAAATATGGTCTTACTCCCACCGAGTTCAGGAATCTTGGGAGTAACGGTGAGCACAAATGACATTACCTTGATTTAAAGCCCGTTACGAAAATATCCGTGTTTATTTCGGACACCCGCGATGCCTTTCCTGGACTACAACGGGCATGAAGGTGACCGTTGTCTGCGCCAAATTTCATAATTTCGCATGACAATCTCGATTCCAGGTCATGAGACCAGCAACTAAAGTATTCACCAACATCACATCTAAATGAAACGGACATGAACGGCTT
>DKYZ01000046.1:0-2490 GCA_002493515.1 Porphyromonadaceae bacterium UBA7087
CAAATAATAGAACCTCCCTTTAATCATTTTACATCAGATTTAACATTTATCAATTAGTGGAAACAACTTCATAAATATTATTCATAAGAACCATATGGCTAAACGACATAACAGACGAAAGGGGAACCGGAAGCGTTCCCATATGCTCACCTACACCCTTGCCGCGGGGCTCCTGATTGCCACCGGCATCGTGGGATTCGCTTGCACCGGCGACGCCGAAGACCAGCCTCAGATGCCCGGACAGGAGGATGGAAAACACTATGAGGGGCTTCTCGACGTGACGCTTCCCGACGGGAGCGCATCGCAGGTGAAGGAATACGAGGGTTTCAAGCTCTCGTTCAACAAGGATAACAAGACGCCCAACTGGGTGGCCTGGGAGCTGCTCGGCGAGGAGGTGGACGGCAGCGAGAAACGCCAGGACAATTTCTGGCAGGATTTCGACATAGATGGATGCCCCTCCACCTACGACTACCGGGGCTCCGGTTATGACCGGGGACACATGTGTCCGGCGGCCGACCAGAAATGGAGCGCGCAGGCCATGTACGACTGCTTCGTGATGGCCAACATGTGCCCGCAGGACCATTCGCTCAATGCCGGCGCCTGGAACACGCTGGAGAACAAGGAGAGGCAATGGGCGAAAAGAGACTCCGCCATTGTCATCGTGGCCGGGCCGATATACGAGAGGTCTGACACGAAGCGCATCGGCGACGCCGGAGTGCGTGTGCCGGGCGCGTTCTTCAAGATTCTCGCCGCCCCCTATGCCGACGAGCCCCGGGGAATAGCCTTCGTATACCCCAACATGTCGTCGCCCGGCAACATGCAGGAGTATGTGCTGACCATCGACGAGGTGGAGGAGCTCACGGGATTCGATTTCCTGTCGTCGCTGCCCGACAACATAGAGGATGAGATAGAGTCTAAAGCCTCGTTCAGGGAGTGGAACAGATAATATCTTTCGGCGATACCATAGTGGCGCTTTCGACTCCCGCCGGGTCGGGGGCGCTTGCCCTCATACGTCTCTCCGGGCCAGCGGCGGTGGAGACAGTGGCCGACGCCTGGAAAGGAGCCGACCTCCGGCTCGCGGCAAGCCATACCGCGCATCTCGGGGAGTATATCGGTAGGGACGGAAAGCCGCTCGACCAGTGTGTGGCGACAATCTACCGCGGACCGCGCTCGTTCACCGGGGAGGATATGGTGGAGATCTCGGTGCATGGCTCAGGATGGATTCAGAGGGCCGTAGTCAACGACCTAATAGAGCGCGGACTGCGTCCGGCCGCTCCGGGCGAGTTCTCGCAGAGAGCGTTTCTTAACGGGAAGATCGACCTGGCCCAGGCCGAGGGGATAGCCGATCTGATAGGCGCATCCTCGCGTGCGGCACATTCATTGGCAATACGCCAGACCAAGGGACAGTTCTCGCGAAAGCTCGACGCCATGAGGGATTCCCTTGTGGAGCTGGCCTCGCTGCTTGAGCTGGAGCTCGACTTCTCGGAGGAGGATGTGGAATTTGCCGACAGAAGCCGGCTGGCATCCCTCGCCGAGGAGCTTTGCGCCACCATAACACGCCTCGCCGACTCCTACGGCGCGGGCAGCGTGATCAAGGAGGGTGTGAACGTCGTCATTGCAGGTATACCCAATGCCGGAAAATCAACGCTTCTCAACAATCTTCTCGGCGACGACAAGGCTATTGTATCCGACATAGCTGGAACCACACGCGACGTCATCGAGGATACGCGTGAGATAGGAGGTATCCTGTTCCGATTCATCGACACGGCCGGGCTTCGCGAGAGCGACGACGTCATTGAGCGCATCGGCATCGGCAGAGCCCGTGAACGGCTGGCAAAGGCTTCGGTAGTGATATGGGTGATCGACGTCACCTCTCCCCTATCTCCCCAGACCGATGAGATCAGGACGTCAATGCGCGATATCAACCCTGACTGCCGCCTGATTCTACTGCTCAACAAGACCGACCTGCCCCGCGACAGATGGTCGTTCGATTTCGAGAGCTTTAAAGATTCTCTCAAGAACCTGACTGAATCGCAGGAAAACGGCAGTGCCTTCCACGGCGACGAACCGTTGTTATGCGGCAGCGCCGGAAGCGAGAGTACGGCGAAAGAGATCGAGAATTGTCTGGAGAAGACCTCACGGCGCTTCATCGACCGCGAAGCCGACGTGGTCATCACCAACGCACGCCATTACGAGGCCCTGCTGCGCGGCCGCGACGCGCTTGAGCGCGTCCTAGCCGGACTCCGCGACGGCCTCCCCGCCGACCTCATCGCGCAAGACCTCCGCGAAGCGACCCACCACCTCGGTACAATCACCGGCGCCGTCACCACCGACACCCTCCTGCAAACCATCTTCTCCCGCTTCTGCGTCGGCAAATGACCCGCAGTTAAAGACAGTTAGCTGTAAGCAGTAATGAGTATTAAGGCGTTAAGTTTGAGCGCCTTTCTTTATGTCCGAGTGTCAACGGTTTAATCGGTAGAACTCGTTTCT
>DKYZ01000046.1:2790-5093 GCA_002493515.1 Porphyromonadaceae bacterium UBA7087
TTTTTACTCCATTTTTGAACCATATTTGTTGCTCGTCCACAATTGAGCCAAACCGCTCTGCTCCTTTGTGGATGGTGTATACTATGGTCTACAATGGTATACGATGGTATACATATCAGGCTCATTGAGCGGCTCATTTAATGATTCAAAAATGTCAACATCTAACATCAGAATCAAGAAAGTCTGCGAATGGTGTGGAAAGGAATTCCTTTCGCAGAAATGCAGCACACGCTTCTGCTGCAAGCGGTGTGCAGAGCATGCTTACAAGGAACGTAAGCGGCAGGAAAGAAAGAGCAATACGGAGGCTCAAGTACAGAAACATCTTCATGAAAAGGCAGAAGCCGAAATCAGTGCCAGAGAATATCTCTCTATTTCGGAGGCGGCGAAACTCTTAGGCGTTACCAGAGATGGTGTATATAAACTCATCTACCGGGGTACACTGACCGCTTACAAAATCTCATCACGTTTCACCGTTATCTTGCGAAGCGATATTGATGCCATGATTCGTGCCAAGCTATATGTAAGAACTCCAAAATCAGCTACCGCCGTTAGCGATGAGAACGGCGAGGCCATCACCGAGTTCTACACGACGAAGGAGATTATCGAGAAGTTCGGGGTGAGCAATTCGTGGGTGTTCGCTCAGGGGAAGGCCCGCAACATCCCGAAGGTATATCACCATGGGAAGGCACTCTGGAGCAAGGTTCATTGCGACCGAGTATTCACGGCCAAGCCGGAAACACCGAAAGAGGATGACTGGATTTCGTATTCGGAGGTCAGGGCCGAGTATAATCTGACCCACGACCAGCTTCACAACTATGTGAAATACCACGGTCTGCGGCGTAAGAAGGTCGGCAAGTACACTTACATTCTCAGGTCTGAAATCGACGCTATTCTTCGACCGCCGACACTCAAATGAACCGGGTTATCGGTTACACGCAGGTTATCACGCAAATAACTTGATAACCGTATGGTAACCTATGACCTTTGCAGAAAAAACATAAAAATCAGATTCATATGGACATATGCACTAAAGTCACACTGCGGCAGCGTCTTCTCAAATCGGGCAAGATAACGCTGTACTTCGACTACTATCCTCCGATCAGGAACCCGAAAACAAACAAGATGCAGCGCCATGAGTATCTTGGAATCTATCTGTATGGCAATCCGACCAACAAGGTGCAACGCGACTTCAATCAGTCGATGCTTGAAAAAGGGGAACTCATACGCTGTCGCCGCCAGGAGGCGGTGATAAACCGTCAGTTCGGTTTCATCGACCATAGCCAGCAGAAGGAGGATTTTCTTGCCTATTATGAGGAGATCGCAAGAAAGAAAAGCAATACCAAGTGGCGCATCAGCTATAAGCATTTCCACTTCTTTACAGGAGGGAAATGCACTTTCGGAGATATTACCATGGACCTCTGCAACAAGTTCCGTGACTATCTCTTGAACGCCAAGCAGCTCAAGCACACGAAAAAGAAATTGTCAAGGAACGCAGCTTCCGGATATTTCTCGACATTCCGCGCTCTGCTCAAAAAGGCCTACAGGGAGAAACTGCTCAAAGAGAACATCAACGACTTCCTTGAATACATCGAATGGGACGATGTGGAAAAAGAGTTTCTCAATCAGGATGAACTGATCCGCCTGGCCCAGACTCCCTGCGAAAGCGATGTGTTACGCCGGGCATCTCTATTCTCATGTCTGACCGGGTTGCGTTTCAGCGACATCCTCAATCTTGAATGGAAGAACATTCAGGAAGTTGCCGGAATCGGATTATGCATTGTAATCCGGACGCAGAAAACAAAGACTCCAGCCACCCTTCCTCTGTGCGAGGATGCAATAGAGCTTATTGGCGAGCGGAAGACCGGCAAAGTGTTCCCCGATTTCAAGAAGACTCTGACTTCAAAGCCTTTGAGAGACTGGATTAAAGCGGCGAACATTGACAAGCATATCACTTTCCATTGCTTCCGCCACACCTATGCGACGCTTCAGATGGCCATGAGCAGTAATCCCTATGTGGTAAGCCAGGCGCTGACGCATAAGAATCTCGAGACGACGCTCCGTTATACTCACGAGATTCCGACCGCGTTGCTTGAGACTCTTGGCAAGATTACAATCAAGCCCAAATAAGATGCCCCTGATTGTCGCCTGAAATGACAGTGGGACGTTCTCTCGTTTCACAAACAGGCAGATAATGGTCCGTTGCCGCCCGGTAGCGGACCATTTTGTGCTAAAATTACAGGGATTTGCTAAAAATGAACCAGTAAGACTCAGAAAAGTGTCCAACATTTCGTTTTTAGCAATCA